>DATBXI010000053.1:0-2383 GCA_036514355.1 Desulfuromonadaceae bacterium | reverse complement strand
CGTAGAAGCCCCAGGTCTTGGCGGTGAGCGCGGAGGGGTAGCCCATCTCCCCGGTCTTCGCGATCAGGGCCAGGCGCACGCCGCGGCTGGTGGCGTCGCCCGCCGCCCAGCTCTTGCGCGAGCCGGTGTTGGGCGCGTGGCGGTAGGTGCGCAGGCTCTGGCCGTCCACCCAGACCTGGGAGAGGGCGTTGACGATCTGCTCCCTCCCCCCTCCGAGCAGCTGCGTCGCCACGGCCGCCGTGGCCAGCTTCACCAGCACCACATGGTCGAGCCCGACCCGGTTGAAGCTGTTTTCCAGTGCCATGATCCCCTGGATCTCGTGGGCCTTGATCATGGCGGCCAGCACGTCTTCCATGAAGAGCGGCGCCGTGCCGGCCGCCAGGTTGCGGCGGCTGACAAAGTCGGCCACGGCCAGGATGCCCCCCAGGTTGTCGGAGGGATGCCCCCATTCGGCCGCCAGCCAGGTGTCGTTGTAATCCAGCCAGCGGATCATGGCGCCGATGTCGAAGGCCGCCTGGACCGGGTCGAGCACGAAGCCGGTGCCCGGAACCCGGCTGCCGTGGGGAACCACGGTCCCCGCTGCCAGCGGTCCCAGGAGACGAGAGCACTCCGGGAAGCCGAGCGCCAGCAGGGCGCAGCCCAGGGCGTCCAGCAGCACGTAGCAGGCGGTATCCCGGGCTTCGGTACTCGTGATGGCATAGTCGATCACGTAGTCGGCGATCTCGCCCATCTCACGGTCGAATTCGGGGCGGATGTTGCTGTCGGCCCGGGTGGTCATGGGTATCTCCTGTATATAACCCCTCCCCCGCCTCCCCTTACATTAAGGGGAGGGGCTTTATTTCCCCCTCTTAAGGTAAGAGGGGGCGGGGGGAGTTATGGCATTTATTATTGCCGTTCCCCGAGCGGTACATACGCCCGCGGCTCCGGCCCCGCGTACTCCGCGACCGGACGGAAGAGCTTGTTGGCGCTACGCTGCTCGATGATGTGGGCCGACCATCCGACGATGCGGGCAAAGACGAAGACCGGGGTGAACATGGGGGTGGGGATGCCGCACAGGTGGTAGGCCGAGGCGCTGTAGAAATCCAGGTTGGGAAAGAGCCCCTTCTCCCGCTGCATGACCTCTTCGATCCGCTCGGAGACGCAGAAGAGGCGCATGTCACCGGCCGCCTCGCAGAGCTTGGCCGACCACTGCTTGATCACCGCCGAGCGGGGATCGGCCTGCTTGTAGACCCGGTGGCCGAACCCCATGATCTTCTCCCTGCGCTCCAGCATCCCCATCAGCCCCTGTTCCGCCTCCTCCGGCGTCGCAAAGCGCTCGATCAGCCGCATGGCCTCCTCGTTGGCGCCGCCGTGCAGCGGTCCCCGCAGGGTGCCGATGGCCGCCGTAGCGGCCGAATGGAAGTCGGACAGGGTGGAGGCGGTGACCCGGGCCGAGAAGGTGGAGGCGTTGAACTCGTGCTCGGCGTAGAGGATCAGCGACACATCCACGGCGCGGCGGTGCAGTTCCTGCGGTGCAGCGCCGTGGAGCAGGGTCAGGAAATGGCCGGCCAGCCCCTCCGCCCCGGTTTCGGTGGCGATGCGCCGCCCGTTGCGGTGGAAGTGGTACCAGTAGAGCAGCATGGAGGGGAACGAGGCCAGCAGCCGGTCCGCCACCTGATGCTGCCCGTGGTCGGCCGTCTCCGGCTCCATGGTTCCCAAGGCCGAACAGCCGGTGCGCAGCACATCCATGGGATGGGCCTTGGCCGGCACCTGTTCCAGAACCGTGCGCAGCCCTTCCGGCAGGCCGCGCAGGGCAGCCAGGCGCTTGCGGTAGCGGGCCAGTTCCCCCGCATTCGGCAGCGTGCCGTGGATCAGCAGAAAGGCCACCTCCTCGAAGGCGGCATGCTCCGCCAGGTCGTTGATGGCGTAACCGCGGTAGCTGAGCCCCCTGCCGGTCTTCCCCACCGTGCTGATGGCCGTCTCCCCGGCAACGACCCCCTCCAGGCCGGGGCTGTACGATGCTGCGCTCATGGGTGCTCCTCCTTTCCGAACAGTTCGTCCAGCCTGCGTTCGTAGTCATGGTAGCCGAGCAGGTCGTACAGCTCGGCGCGGCTCTGCATCTCCTCCAGCATCCCCTGCTGGGTGCCGTCCCTGCGGATGGCGCCGTAGACCCGCAGGGCAGCGGCGGACATGGCCCGGAACGCGGAGAGCGGATAGAGCGCCAGGGACACTCCGGCGTCCGCCAGGGCCTCCACGCCGAAGAGCGGGGTCAGGCCGAACTCGGTCATGTTGGCCAGGATCGGGATTCCCACCGCGTCGGCGAAGCGCCGGTACTGCCCCAGTTCGGTCAGGGCCTCGGGGAAGAGCATGTCGGCCCCGGCCTCCCGGTAGCGGCAGGCCCGCT
>DATBXI010000052.1:0-3794 GCA_036514355.1 Desulfuromonadaceae bacterium | reverse complement strand
CCGGTCGGGCGCCGCCTTTTTTGCGTCTGGCCGTCCCTGAAATGCGTTGACGTTCCTCTTGTCCGGTCATATAAGAACCCATGTGGATTTTCCCCGCCATCACCGCGCCCCGCCGCAAGCCGGCCTCCATTCGCCGCGACGTCTTCAGGCTCTCCATGCCGGTGCTCCTCTCATCGCTGTTTCAACGACTGGTCGCCATCGTTGATATTTTCCTGACCGGTGGCCTGGGGGCCGCGGCCATCGCTGCTACCGGCCTGGGGCAGTTGCTGGTATTTCCGTGGGGTGGCCTTTGCCTGGCGTTACCGCCGGCGCGGCGTGGTGCTGTAGACAGTCATGCTCGAGGAGCGCCGCGATACAGCCGGTAGAACAGGCCGGTCATGAACAGCGACACCCCTCCGGCCAGCATGAAGGCAGTACGGAAGCCGACCGCCGTGATTACCCCTCCCATGGTGGCGGAACTCACCATCATTCCCAGGTAGATGCAACTATTGTAGAGCCCCATGGCCAATCCGCGCTGCTCCGTCGGCACCACCTCGGCCACCAGTGCGCCCAGGGCGGTAAAGCCGATCCCCATGCCGAGCCCCAGGAGGGCGGCGCAGGCTGACAGGGCCACGACCCCACCGAACAGGCCGGTAAGGGCCAGGGCAGTGGCAAAGGGGAGCAGGCCGCAGGCCGACATGAGCCCTCGGTCGATACGATCGCTCAACCTGCCGAAGGGGATGCGCAGCAGGGCGTTAGCCAGGGCCTGGAAAGCGAATACCACCCCCACGTGTCCGGCGTTGAGCCCCTGGGCAGCGGCGTGCAGCGGCAGAAAGGTGATGAACATACCGAAACCGAAGCAGCCGCCCGTGGTGCCGATCAGGCCGGCCAGCAGCCTGCGATTGCGCAGCAGGGTCGAGAGCGAGCGTTGGATGGAGCTTTTTCGCGCCGCGGCATGATGGTGGGTATCACCCTTGACCAGAACCAGCCAGGAGATCACGAAGGCCAGGAGGATCAGCCCCCCCGAGAACAGAAATACCCGCCCCAGGCCCCAGGCCCGGCCCATCAGGCCGCCGGCGGCAGGGCCGAAGGTCATGCCGATGTAGACAGCCGTGGTGTACAAGCTGTACGCCCGCCCCAGGTGGGTGGGGGGAGCGATGTCGGCGATGCTGGACATCATGGTGGGGGTGAAGGCCGCCAGGCCGACGCCGAACAGCAGGTAGATGATCGCCATGACCAACGGCGTCGGGCTGATGGGGATCAGAAACGACGCCAGGGCCATGAGCAGAAGCCCCCCCAGGAGCATCGGCCGCCGTCCCAGGCGGTCGGAGAGGAACCCCGAGGGGATGGCCAGGAGCCCGGCCGACAGCATGAAGGCAGCGTTGATCATCCCCACCCGGGAGGCGTCGGCACCCAGGGTCGCCGCAAAGAGCGGCAGCACCGGGATGCGCATGTAGGCACCAAAGAAACAGACAAGGCCGATGCAGCAGCAGATCAGCAGCTGCCGGGCGTGATGGGGTGGTTGTGGTTCCATAACATCTCTTGTTGCAACGGGGAGTCGAAACGGCTCCCGGTTCGTGCTTTTATGTTCGCTTCATGCTGGCAGGGATCTGCCCCTCGCACGGTACCTTGGTCTGGCAGAGTCCGCAGCCGGTGGCCGTGACGCCGTAGTTTTCCGCAACCGCTTCAACAACGGTCACGTAGACATAGTCGCGGCATCGTGCCTTGTCATGCCCCTCAGGGGACAGGGCCTGGACGGGGCAGCGTCCGATGCAGGCGCCGCAGCTCTTCTCCCGGTAATAGAGGCAATTATGCCGGAAATGGGGATAGGGGCGCGGAGTCGGAGCCAGGGACAGGTCGGTGACCACACTGCCACAGCGATGGGCGATACCCCGGGGGGTGATGAGCGCGTCGTTGAGGCTGAAGGTTCCCAAGCCGGCTGCATAGGCGGCATGGCGTTCCGACCAGGTGGAGGCGATGCCGACCGGAGTATCGGGATATTCTTTCCAGATGGGTGCCAGTTGAGGGGCTATCGCGTGGTTGCCCTGCGCCTCCAGCCACGCCACCAGATGTCGGCGCAGGGCTGCGTTGAACTGCTCGCCGAAATGCCTGGTCCGGGCCCAGGCACGGGAAGGGTACGCCGTCTCGTGCCGATTGCTCTCCCGGGTCTGCGCCGTGATCGGCAGTACCCAGCTTATGACCGAGGTGGCCCGGCTTGGGTCGCCGCTTGCCATAACCTCGGCGGGTGTGCAATGGAACTCGCCGATGATCCGCTTGTAGTCCTGGAAAATCGGGTCGTCGGCCGCCGCGAAACCGACCAGCGGCTCGTCAAAGTACGCTTCATCGCTCTCGGGAAACCGGTTGAGCGGGCTCTCCCGGACAAAGCGGCTTACTTCGGTGCGGATGCGTTCTTCCATCCTCATCTCCTTTCCCTGTGCGGTTATGCCAGCAAGGCCCGCGCCGTTTCCTCGGCCTGGCGCAGCACCTGTTCCGGGACAGCGTCCACGTTGCCGGGGCCGATGCCGCAGGCGCGGATCAGCCTGGCCTCGGTGAATCCCATCCACGTCAGAAAGCCTTGATACCGGGGGAAGATGTCTGCAAATGTCCCCTCATCCGGCCGCCCCTGGGTCAGGACAAAGGCGAGCTTTTTCGGCGTCAGCCGGCTCGGCTGTGGATTGGTGCGGTAATCGGGGACCAGGTAGGAGAAGGTGCGGTCGATGAACCCCTTGAGTTGGCTGGTGATATCGCCATAGTAGACCGGCGAGGCCAGCACCACCGCGTCCGCCTCCTGCACCGCGGCCAACACCTCCGCCAGGTCGTCCGCGAGCACGCAGCGGTCGAGCTTTGTCTTGCAGGTGTAGCATCCCTGGCACCCCCGGTAGGTGAGCCGGTTCAGCTCGAAGAGGCGCGTCTGGGCCCCCAGGTCGGCGGCGGTTTGCAGCAAGTGACGGGCGATGGTGGCGCTGGTGCCGTTACTGCGCGGGCTTCCCAACAAGGCGACGATCTTCATGGTGTTGCCTCCGGTACGATCTGCTTGCCGACCTCCCAGGCCGTGCCCAGGAAGGCGCCGATGCCGTAATAGCCGCGATGGGCCGTGTCCCAGATCATGGGCTGAACCTTGGTGATGTCGGGATATCCCTTTGCCCCCAGCACCGCCTGTTCCGCCTTCACATCCACGATCTCCCCCACGAACTGGGTGTGAAGCCCCAGCTCCAGGGTGTGCAGCAGCCGGCACTCCACCACCAGCGGCACCTCTGCCACGTAGGGGGCGTCCACCAGGTCGCTGGCCACCGGCGTCCAGTTGCAGACGCTGAACTTGTCCGTGTCGCGGCCCGATACGATACCGACGCAATCGGCCTGCACCACCTGCTCCTGGGAGGGGATGCTGACCGTAAAGGCCCGGCGTGTCTCGATGGCCGCATAGCTGTAGGTCGCCCTGCGCAGCGATACGGTGACGCACGGAGGGTTGGAACAGCAGATCCCCCCCCAGGCGGCGGTCATGATGTTCGGTTTTCCTTCGGCGTCGTAACTCCCCACCAGCCAGACCGGAGTTGGTGTCGCCAGTGTCTTTGCCCCAATAGATTGCTTCATCTGCTCCTCCTTGGTGTGTATAGCCATCATATTAGACCGGTCGTCTGTGATTCCTGGAAAGCATATTACCTGCCCGGCAGGATTGTGCTGAATAAGATTTCAATAAAGTCCCTCATCGGCTGGGGTGATTTCATCACCTTGCTGCGCAGGATCGCCCCCTCCCAGCCGGAGAGGATGAACCCGGACACCACATCCGGAACAAGAGCGGCGGGGAGGTCACCCCG
>DATBXI010000051.1:0-7301 GCA_036514355.1 Desulfuromonadaceae bacterium | reverse complement strand
CGACCTACCCGACCCTGATCGCTGCAGTCGAATTCGACGACACCGGTTCGACCCGGGTGGGGAAATACGTCTTCGACCACCCGTTCCTGATACCGGGGACCTGTACGATCATCTTTGCGGTGATCCTGGGCTTCGTGTTCGGCGAAATGATCCTGTGACGGCATGCCGGGTATGGCGATGCTTGCGGCATTCTTTTGTTAACCTGTAACCGAAAAAGGAGACCACACATGTCACTGCTCGAAACCATGATAAAGAATGCGGCCGCAGGCACCGGGATGTCGGAGAGCGATCTCAATTTCGTGTTCACCAGGGGGGAGCGCAAGACCTATGCGCCGGGCGAGTACCTGTTCCATGAGTCGACCCCCCGGCGGTGGGCAGGGATTGTGGTGGATGGCGAGATCGAGATCGTCAGGGGGCTGCACGGTTCACCGGTCCACCTCTCCACCCTTGGCCAGGGCGCCATGATCGCCGAGGGAGCGGTCATGGACGAAACCCCCCATTCAGCCAGCGCCTTTACCCGCAGCGGAGCATCGGTCTGGCAGGTGCCCCGCGAGGTATGGCAGGCGGTCCAGCAGAGCCATCCCGAGATCTACTACCGCATCGTTGCCCGCGTGGCCCAGCGGCAGAGCGAGCGGCTGCGCTACGCTGCCGACCAGCTGGCCGGCAAGGCCGGTCCCGCTGAGCTGATCACCTCCGTACGCCGTGAGCACGATCTGCTCGGCGAACGGGACGTGCCGTTTGCCGCCTACTACGGCGTCCAGACCCTGCGCGGGCTGGAAAATTTTCCCATCTCCGGCATGCCCCTCAGCAATTTCGCCCATTTCGTCGATGCCCTGGCCATGGTCAAGAAGGCCGCTGCCCAGGCCAACGCTGAGCTGGGGGTGCTGGCACAGGAGAAGATGGTGGCCATGTGTGCTGCATGCGACGAGATACTCGCCGGCAAGCTCCACGACCAGTTCGTGGTGGACATGATCCAGGGTGGAGCGGGAACCTCCACCAACATGAACGCCAACGAGGTGATCGCGAACCGCGCCCTGGAGCTGATGGGACACAGCAAGGGGGAATACGGGCATCTCCATCCGAATGACGATGTCAACTGTTCCCAGTCCACCAACGACGCCTACCCGACCGCCATAAAGATAGCGGTCTATTGTTCGCTCCAGGACACCCTGGGTGCGCTGGGTGGGCTGAAAACGGCGCTTGAAGCCAAGGAACGTGAGTTCTCTCAGATCCTTAAAATGGGGCGGACCGAAAACCAGGATGCCGTGCCCATGACCCTCGGCCAGGAGTTCGGCGCCTATGCGGTGATGATCGGCAGCGCCATGAAGAGCATGCGGGTGGCGGCGGACGAGCTTCTGGAGATCAACATGGGGGCCACGGCCATCGGCACCGGCATCAACAGCCCGCCGGGATACGCGGAACTGGTCACGGCGAAATTGGCCGCGGTCTCCGGCCTCCGGGTGCGCAAGGCGGAGAACCTGGTGGAGGCGACCCAGGACTCGGGTGTCTTCTCGCAGATGGCCGGCACCATGAAACGGTCGGCGGTGCAGCTCTCCAAGATCTGCAACGACCTCCGCTGGATGTCCTCCGGTCCCCGCTGCGGCCTCTACGAGATCAGGCTGCCGGCCATGCAGCCCGGCTCGTCCATCATGCCCGGAAAGGTCAACCCGGTGATCCCGGAGATGGTAAGCCAGGTCTGCTTTACCATCATCGGCTACGACGTCACCGTTGCCATGGCGTCGGAGGCGAGCGAGCTGGAGCTGAACATGGCCGAGCCGATCATCGCCTACTGCCTGCTCCACGGCCTGATGATCCTCAAGAATGCCGCCATCGTCCTGACCAGCCGCTGCATCGCCGGCATCCAGCCCAATGTGGAGCGGTGCCGGGAGTTCGTGCAGAACAGCATCGGCCTGGTCACCGCCCTGAACCCGGTGCTCGGGTACGAGAAATCGGTTGCCATCGCCAAGGAGGCGCTGGAGACGAACGGCAGCGTGTATGACCTGGTGCTCACGAAGGGGTGGCTCAGCAAGGAGGCGCTCGACGATATCCTCAAGCCGGAAAACATGACCCAGCCCCGGAAGCTCTGACAAAGCGTTGAACAGACGGAGGGAGACGTTGTTCCCCCATCGAGGTTACGGATGAAAGGTAACAGGCTGACAATCTACATCATGGTGGGTATGGTGCTCGGCATCATTGCCGGACATATCTGCCACAGCATGGCGCCATCGCCGGAAGCGGCGCAGGAAATCGCCGGCTACTTCAACGTGGTGACCGATATCTTCCTCCGGCTGATCAAGATGATCATCGCTCCGCTGGTCTTCAGCACCATCGTCGCCGGCATTGCGGGTACAGAGGGCTCCGCCGCCATCGGCCGGGTCGGCGCCAAGGCCCTCGGTTGGTTCTGGGTGGCATCGATCGTCTCCCTTGCCCTCGGCATGATCTGCGTCAATGTCCTGAAGCCGGGTGTAGGGCTCTCGTTGCCGCTGCCCGATGTCGGCGCCTCGTCGGGAATATCGGGAAAAGCGATGGATGTGAAGGGTTTTGTCGTCAGTATCTTTCCCAAGAGCATCTTCGATGCCATGGCGCAGAATGCCATCCTGCAGATCCTGGTCTTTTCCGTGTTCTTCGGTTTCGCCATGGCCGCATTCCGCGACGATACGGCCAAGACGCTGATACGGATGATCCGGGAGCTGTCGCACGTCATGTTCAAGGTGACCGACTTTGTCATGCGCTTTGCCCCCTTTGGCGTCTTTGCCGCCATTGCCTCCTGCATAACCATCGAGGGGCTGGGGGTACTCATTACCTACGGCAAGTTCATCGGCGGCTTCTACGTCTCCCTGCTCATCCTCTGGATGCTGCTCATCGGCGCCGGGTATGTCTTCCTCAGAGGCTCTATCTTCAGGCTGCTGAAACTGGTCAGGGAGCCGACCATACTGGCCTTTTCCACGGCAAGCAGTGAGGCGGCCTTTCCCATGACCATGGAACGGCTGGAGCGCTTCGGCGTGAAGGAGCGGATTTCGGGCTTTGTGCTGCCGCTGGGCTATTCCTTCAATCTGGACGGTTCCATGATCTACCAGGCGTTTGCCGTCATCTTCATCGCGCAGGCGTACGACATCCACCTGTCCCTGTCAGAGCAGGTAACCCTGCTGTTGGTGATGATGGCAACCAGCAAGGGGATCGCCGGCGTGGCCCGCGCATCGCTCGTGGTGGTGGCGGCCAACCTGTCCATGTACAAGCTCCCCGAGGCCGGGCTCCTGCTGATCATGGGAATCGACCAGCTCCTCGACATGGGAAGGACCGCAACCAACGTCATCGGCAACAGCATCGCCACGGCAGTTATCGCCAAGTGGGAGGGTGAACTGGAGCCCCTTGGCGATGATACCGATTTCCCGGTAACAAGCGGCGGGTAGCCATCATTGCCCGTCACGCCCGGATGGAAGGAGACAAGCTCATGGATATCGCCATCACGCTGGAATTCCTGATCATCATCGCCTGCCTGCTGGTGGGCACCCGCTACGGCGGCTTCGGCCTCGGTCTGGTCAGCGGTCTCGGCCTCCTGCTCTTTACCTTTGTCTTCCGTCTTGAGCCAGGTCAACCTCCGGTGGATGTGCTGCTCACCATCATGGCCGTCCTCGGCTGCGCGTCGGTGCTGCAGACTGCCGGCGGCCTCAACGTGATGATGCGTTTTGCCGAAAGGATCCTGCGGCGGCACCCGGCCTATATTTCCCTCCTCGCCCCTGTCACGACCTGGACGCTCACGATCATGTGCGGCACCGGCCATGTCGTCTATACGATGTTTCCCATCATCTACGATGTTGCCATCAAGCAGGGCGTCCGCCCCGAACGGCCCATGGCGGTAGCGTCCGTCGCCTCACAGATTGGCATCTGCGCCTCCCCCGTGTCCGTCGCCGTCGTTTCGATGGTCGCCATTCTGTCGAAATCGACCCATCCGGTCAGCATCGTGCAGTTGTTGTCGGTCAGCATCCCCGCCACGTTCTGCGGCGTGATCGTTGCTGCGCTCTGGAGCCTGACGCGGGGCAAGGACCTGGACAAGGATCCGGAATTTCAGGAAAAGCTCAAGGATCCCGCCCAAAAGGAATACATCTACGGCGAATCGGCCACCCTGCTGGACAAGGTCTTTCCCCGGGAGGCCTACTGGTCCACCTGGATCTTCTTCGCGGCAATCGCGGTTGTGGTGCTCCTCGGTGCTTTTCCGGCACTGCGCCCGGCCTTTGAAACCGCCGGGAAGATGAAGCCCCTGTCCATGAACCTGGCGATCCAGATCATGATGCTGTCCGCCGGGGCGCTCATTCTGCTTGTCTGCAAGGTCCCTGTCCGGGAGATCCCCAACGGCACCGTATTCAAGGCCGGCATGGTTGCCGTCGTCTCCATCTTCGGTGTGGCCTGGATGGCCGACACCTTTTTCGACGCGCATTTCGAACTGTTGAAGCAGGCGCTCGCCACGGTGGTGGCGACCAAGCCATGGACCTATGCCCTTGTCCTGTTTGTCGTTTCCAAGCTCGTCAACAGCCAGGCCGCCGCCATTGCCGCTATAGCTCCTCTGGGGGTCAGTCTGGGGGTAGATCCGCTGATTATGGTGGCCTTTGTCCCCGCCAGTTACGGTTACTTCATCCTGCCGACCTATGCCAGCGACCTGGCATGCATCGGTTTTGACCGGTCCGGCACGACGCGTATCGGCAAGTTCATCATCAATCACAGCTTCATCATTCCGGGGCTGATCGGTGTGGGCACCGGTTGTGTCGTGGGGTATGTCCTGGTGAAAATTCTGATCACATAACAGGATCTGCGTTGACACCGTGGAGGCCCCGCACATTATCGCTAAGTATTTCTGCGGCTCGGATAAGCAAATAAACGAACAGACAGCGAAAAAGGAGGCAGCAATGGGGGCACGAGTGGCAATCAACGGTTTCGGCAGGATCGGCAGGCTGGTTCTCATGGCCATGGTCGAGCAGGGACTCATCGGCAAGGGGATAGACCTGGTTGCCGTCGTGGACGTAAGCACTGATGCGAAATACTTCGCCTACCAGCTGAAATATGACTCGGTCCACGGCCGTTTCCGGGGGGAGGTGTCCACGGCCAAGAGCGCTCCTGCCCTGGAGGAGGACGATCTCCTTCTCCTGAACGGACACCGGATCCGGTGCGTAGGTGCCGCTAAATCGCCCGACCTCCTGCCGTGGCGGGAGCTGGGGGTGGAGTACGTGATCGAATCCACCGGATTGTACACGGATGCCGCCAAGGCCGAGCTCCACCTCGTTGCCGGCGCCCGGAAAGTCGTCATTAGCGCGCCGGGGAAAGGCAACCTGAGGACCTTCGTGATGGGTGTGAACGAAGGGAAGTATGATCCCGCCATCCACCACGTGGTTTCCAATGCCTCCTGCACGACCAACTGCCTTGCCCCGCTGGTGCACGTCCTGCTGAAGGAGGGGGTGGGGATTGAGGCGGGGCTGATGACCACGATCCATTCCTACACTGCCACGCAGAAGATCGTGGACGGCCCGTCCAGGAAGGATTGGCGCGGCGGCAGGGCAGCGGCGATCAACATCATCCCGGCCACGACCGGGGCGGCCAAGGCGGTGGGTGAGGTGCTGCCGGCGGTCAAGGGCAAGCTGACGGGGATGGCGTTCCGCGTTCCCACCCCCGATGTCTCGGTGGTGGATCTGACCTTCCGCTCGGTGCGGGAGACCTCCATCGAGGAGATCGATGGCCTGATGAAACGGGCCTCCGAGACCTATCTCAAGGGGCTCCTGGAATACGCGAACGAGGAGCTGGTTTCCACCGATTTCATCCATTCGGAACGATCCTCCATCTACGATTCCCTCGCCACCCTGCACAACAACCTGAAGGGAGAGAAGCGGCTGTTCAAGGTCGTTTCCTGGTACGACAACGAATGGGGGTATTCCCATCGGGTGGTGGATCTGCTCCGGCACATGATCGCCAGACAGGGATGAGATGGTCGGTGCCCTGCCGGCACAACCCGAGTCGCCGGAGATTTCACGCGGAAAGGAGCATTTCATGGGCGCAACAATTCAACGGGACGAGAGTGGCATCTGGGAGGTGCGCATTTCCGGCGCACTGCGCAAGGAAGAGCTGGATGCCGTGCAGGCTTCCTCCATCGAGGAGCTGGGTACCCATGACGACGCCAGGGTTCTGGTGATAGTGGAGAAGGATTTTCACGGCTGGGTGGGTGGGGAGGTCTGGAACGACATGACGTTCTTTATGGAGCACGGCGACCGGATCGCGAAAATTGCCATTGTCGGCGATCTCAAATGGGAAAGCAGGATGCTGATGTTCACGGGAGCCGGCTTTCGGCGCACCCAGGTGAAATACTTCGCCGAAGAGCTGCTTTATGAGGCGTATGACTGGTTGGGGTGAAATGTAATGCTACCACCTAAAAATCACGCACGGATTTATGCCAGATTTGGTCGGGCTGATTGAGCACAGCCGCAGGCGTAGCAGCGCTACGTCGAGGATTGTGCGATTGAGGGCCGGACAAAGATGGCGTGAAGGCGTGCGTGAGGGATGGAGGAACTATGCCGGTTGCCGATTTCACCACCTACTGCGAGATGCTCGACCGGGCGCGGGAGAACCGTTTCGCCTACCCGGCAATCAACGTCACGTCCCTGACTACGGCCAATGCCGTGTTGAAAGGGCTTGCCGAGAGCCGGAGCGACGGCATCATCCAGGTCTCCACCGGAGGCGCCGCCTTCGCTTCGGGGGTCGCGGTCAAGGACATGGCCCTCGGCGCCATGTCCATCGCCGAGCATGTGCACCGGGCGGCGGCGCGCTACCCGGTCTACGTGGCGCTGCACACCGACCATTGCCAGGCGGACAAGCTCGACACGTTTGTCCTGCCGCTGGTGGCCGAGACCGAACGGCGCCGGGCCGCTGGTCTTCCCAACCTCTTCAACAGTCATATGTTCGACGGCAGCGCCCTGCCGCTCAAGGAGAACCTGGACATTGCCGTCACGCTTCTGGAGCGCTTCAAGCGGAGCGAGTTGATCCTGGAGATCGAGGCGGGAGTCGTGGGTGGGGAGGAGGATGGCATCAGGGCCGAGGCCAGCGCCAAGCTCTACACGACCCCGGATGACACCCTGGAGGTGGCACGGCGGTTGAACGGCGTCGGCGGCCGCTACCTCCTGGCAGCCACCTTCGGCAATGTCCACGGCGTCTACAAGCCCGGCGCCGTCAAGCTCAAGCCGTCGATTCTCAAGGAGTGCCAGAATGCCGTGGCCGGCAAGTACGGCGGTTCGGCCCGATTCCACCTGGTTTTCCACGGCGGG
>DATBXI010000050.1:0-3069 GCA_036514355.1 Desulfuromonadaceae bacterium | reverse complement strand
GGGCCGTGGAGCTTGAGCCGATGGAGCGGGCGTCTGGACAGGACGCGGAGGCGTCCTCTGGCCCGCGCCCTGCTCGCGGGGGCGCGGCTCCCGTGCGCGGGGCGTTGGCTGGTTGCCGCGCTCCCGGTGCTCCTGCGCGGTGCGTCGGATATCCTCGCGGAAGCGCTGGGTGTTGTGCTGCATCACCCTGCGGTTGACGGTGGTGGTCTTGTAGATGGGGTTGATGTAGATGTGATCCCGGTCATGCACATGGGGACGGGCGCGGTCGATCCAGCCGCCCCCCCGCCAGCCGTGGTAGAAGACCCGGTGCCGGTGCCAGTCGCAATCCCTGTTGAGCCATACGCCGATGACGAAGCCGGTGCCGAAGGAGATGAATCCATAGGAGGGATAGGGGCGCTCCACGTACACCACGAGGGGATCGTACTGGGGAACATAGATTACGTCGGGCGCGGCCGGGACGATGCTGATGATCCCCCCTTCATCGATGACCTGCTGCTGGGGGGTGGTGGCCAGGTTGCCGATCGCCTGCGCTTCTTCCCGCAGGCGCTGGATGGCGTCCATCACATCCTGCCCCTGATTGATGAATGCCTGGCCCAGGGAGACGCTCCAGTCGTATTTCCGGTCCATCATGTACAGCACGTCCGGATAATGGGCGACAGCCCTGACGCTCACGTCCCAAGGCTGTTCGTCGATCCGGGCCGACGCGCCGTACTGTCTCACGTAGCGTGTGGCTTCGTCGATCTGGTCGATAAAGGTCGCGGCCGGCAGTATCTGGGCGATCAGCGGGTCGGGATAGAGCGCGATGGGGGCCAGCAGGTCATGCAACTCATCCGGCGTGAACAGGGGGGCGGACTGCATGTCGTAGCCCCCTTGCTGATCACCATTGTCGGCCCAGGCGGCCCCTACCGGGGCGAGGCTTACGACGAGAAATGCCGCGACTATCGTGATCAGGATAGTTTTCATTGCCATCTCCATGCTGCCGTACCTCGATTTGTCTTTGCTCTGTAGTATACCAAAAACCATCGGAATAGGGGCCGCGGGGTGCGTTGCCGGGCAACAGACCCGGTGCCGGGTTCGCGCTTGCAAACGGGTGATTCCTTGCCATACTTTATGCAGGTGAGATGAGTTCGTTCTCTTTGAGAGGAGGACCGTCATGAGATGCCCCGTGTGCCAGAACCACAAACAGGTGGACTTCACGCTGCATTCGCAAGGCTTCAAAGAAGGCATCACGGAATGCAGCATCTGCGGAACCGTCTGGTCGGTCAACCACGGCGTGACCGAGATCATCACGGACCCCCAGGAAAAATCCTTTCTGGAAGCGCAATCGGAATGCGTTGAGGGGGATGATTACAGCCTGCCGGGAAACGGACGCTAGCTTCAGAACTCAGGGCTGTCCCGGAGACGGCCCCCCCCTTCGGTGAGTTTTGCGCTCAGCCACGATGTTCGCGAATTTTTCCCGCTGGTCCGGCCTCAAGATTGCGTTGATCCGCGTCTCTCCCTGTTCGAGCAGGGCTTCGATCCGGGGGCGCGTCTGGCTCCGTATCTCTCCCATGGCGGTGTGGGTCTCATGCACGATGCCTCTGACCTGTTCCAGTTGACTGCTGTCCAGATCGAGGCGGTGGTTGAGGCGGCGAATGATAAGCTCCTCCCGTGCAGCCGGACCGCCGCTGATGAATCGCTCCATATGGATTCGGTGAATCATGTGCGTCACCAGGGCACCGCTGGCGGCGCCCAGGAGGAATACCAGCACTATCCCCATGATGGCCTTGGCATTTTTCGGCATAGTCATTCTCCCGTCAGGAAGCTCCTGGCCATGTAGTCGTCCTGGCCGGAGGTGATGGCCGCAAACAGGTCCTGCGAATCGGCCGGCTTGAAGCTTGCGGTGCAGACCGCGATGATGGTGGCGACCACCGCAAAGGCCGGGATCATGCGCCAGACCAGCGCGTACCACGGTGTACCCGCCTCCCGCCGTTCCCGGATCCTGGCCATGAGCCTGGTCTCGAAATTCATCTCCTGGGCCGAGGTGTCGGGTCGCCAGGCGCGCGCTTCGGCAAAGAGCTTGTCGAGTTTTTCGTCGTTATCAGTGCTCATGGTTTTTCTCCAGTATCCGTTTCAGGGCCAGCCGGGCCCGGTGGGCCCGCACCTTTACGTTTGCCGTACTCCAGCCGGTCATTTGGGCGATTTCGCTCACACGGTACTCTTCCAGCTCCAGCAGGGTGATCACCAGCCGTTCCTCGGGTTTTAACCGGTCCATCGCCCACGCCAGCACCTCCCGTGCCTGCCGCGCCGCCTGTCGCGCCTCCTCGCCGGAGTCCCGGATCTCGAAGGTCAGATCGTCCAGTGAGCTGTGTTTGTAGGCGTGACGTTTGCTGCGCAGCATGTCGTGACAGGCCCGCACGGCGATGCGCGACAACCAGTGTTCAAAGGGCGCGTCGTGGCGGAACGAACCCAGGTTTTCATAGGCCTTGATGAAGACCTCCTGGCAGATGTCCTCCAGTTCGTCGTCGTCACGGGAGAAGCGGACGGCAATGGAAAAGACGCGCCGCTTGTATCTCGTTACGAGCAGGGCGAATGCCCCATCGTCACCCGCGAGGGTGGCTTCGATAAGGCGTTCGTCGGAAGGTGAATGGGCCGCGTTCTCCACGTCGAACTTAGTTGCCCCGCTCGATCCGTTTCGTGCTGCCGGGCTTGCCACGGCGCTCGTCCATCTTCTCCTGAAACGCCCTGAGCTTCTGAGCCTGTTCCGGAGTCAGCAGTTTGCGCACCTCCTGGCCCATATGGGCCCGCAGCACCGCCAGATCGGCCTGAATTGCCGCGACCCTGGCGGACTGCGCCCGGATGGCGGCCTCATCGACGGCATCGGCCTGGATCAATGCCCGCAGGGCGTGGCGTTCGGCGGCCAGTTGCTTCAGCAGAGGGTGATACTGTGCCCGGTTCTTCTCGTAGATCGCCCTGATACCCTGCTTCTGCTGTGCCGAAAGACCCAGCTCGGTGGCCATCCTCTTGAAGTGCGAGCCTGCCGGGGGCGGGCCATCATCCCCCATGAAGGCGGATGCCCCCACCGGGGCG
>DATBXI010000049.1:0-3486 GCA_036514355.1 Desulfuromonadaceae bacterium | reverse complement strand
CATCCGCGTCAATCCGCATAAAATCCGGCCTCTTCCGCGTTCCATTGCCGTTATCTCAGAATTAGTTGGAGCCACCCCATGAACACCAAGATCCTCCTCAGCGAAGAGCAGATCCCCAAACAGTGGTACAACATCATCCCGGACATGCCCGGCCCGCTGGCGCCGGTCATCAACCCCCAGACCCTCAAGCCGGTCACGCCCGAGGACATGCTGGCCATCTTCCCCATGGCCCTGATCGAGCAGGAGATGTCGCCCCAGCGCTGGATCGACATACCGGACGAGGTGCGGGATATCTACAAGCTGTGGCGCCCCTCCCCCCTGTTCCGCGCCCATCGCCTGGAAAAGGCCCTGGGCACGCCAGCGCAGATCTACTACAAGTACGAGGGGGTCTCCCCGGCCGGTTCCCACAAACCCAACTCGGCCATACCACAAGCGTATTACAACAAGCAGGCCGGCATCCGCCGCCTGGCCACCGAAACCGGCGCCGGTCAGTGGGGCAGCTCCCTAGCCCTGGCCTGTTCCCTGTTCGGCCTGGAGTGCACAATCTACATGGTCAAGGTCTCCTGCACCCAGAAACCGTACCGCAAGAGCATGATGCAACTCTGGGGGGCCACCGTGATCCCCTCGCCCTCAGAGTTCACCAACTCGGGGCGCACCATCCTGGCCCACGACCCGGACTCCCCGGGCTCGCTGGGGATCGCCATCTCCGAGGCGGTGGAGGATGCGGCCACCCACGCAGACACCAACTATGCCCTGGGGAGCGTGCTCAACCACGTCTGCCTGCACCAGACCGTGATCGGCCAGGAGGCCAGGGAGCAGCTCAAGATCGCCGGCGATTACCCGGACGTGGTCATCGCCTGCTGCGGCGGCGGTTCCAACTTCGCCGGACTGACCTTCCCCTTCATCGCCGACCGGGCGGCTGGGAAGAACGTGCGCTGCCTGGCCGTTGAGCCCGCCTCCTGCCCGACGCTCACCAAAGGGGTCTATGCCTTTGACTACGGCGACACCGCCAAGGTGGCGCCCATCGCCATGATGTACACCTTGGGGCACGATTTCATGCCCCCCGGCATCCATGCCGGCGGCCTGCGCTATCACGGCGAGTCCCCCCTGGTCTCCCAGCTCTACGCAGCCGGGCAGATCGAGGCCAAGGCCTACAAGCAGAATGCCTGCTTCGAGGGGGCCCTGCTGTTCGCCCGCAGCGAGGGGATCGTCCCGGCCCCCGAGTCGTCCCACGCCGTGCGGGCCGCCATCGACGAGGCGGTGCTGGCCAAGGAAGAGGGGAAGGAGCGCACCATCCTGTTCGGCCTCTCGGGTCACGGCCAGTTGGACATGGGGGCCTACGACGCCTACCTCTCCGGTGGGCTGGAGGACTACGAGTATCCCAGCGAGATGGTCAGGCAGGCCCTGGAGCGGCTGCCCAAGATCGACCTGTAACGTCAACATCCGCCAGAGAGACGGCAGTATCGTAACTCCCCCTCTCCCCCTCTTACCGTAAGAGGGGGGACGCGAAAGGCAACTATTCAGCTGGAAGTTGCACCGACAGCCGTTTCGTGCGTCCCTCCCCTTAACCTAAGGGGAGGACAGGAGGGGTTACTAGAGGTGGCAAACTAGAATGATCAAAGTCAAGATCTGCGGCATAACCAGCCTGGAGGACGCCCGGGTAGCCATCGACGCCGGGGCCGATGCCTTGGGATTCGTCTTCTTCCCCCGGTCGCCGCGCCATATCTTTCCCGAACAGGCGGCGGCCATCATCCGACAGCTCCCTCCCTTCGTGCAGACCGTGGGGCTGTTCGTCAACGAGGACATGGCAACGGTGAACGAGACCGCCGACCGGTGCGGCCTGGACATCGTGCAGCTCCACGGCGATGAGACGCCCGCATTCTGTGAGGGTGTCAGACGCCGGGTCATCAAGGCCCTCCGGGTCAGGGAGATCACCTGCCTGGAGCCGATGCAACAATACCGGGTGAGCGGTTTCCTGCTGGACGCCTGGTCACCCGATGCCTACGGCGGCACCGGCCGGACCTTCAACTGGGAGGTGGCAGCCTGCGCGGCCCAGACCAACCGCGTTATCCTGGCCGGCGGCCTGAACCCGGACAACGTGGCCGATGCCATCCGGCAGGTCCGCCCCTACGGTGTGGACGTCTCCAGCGGCGTGGAGTCCGCGCCGGGGAAGAAGGATGCCGTCAGGGTCAGAGAGTTCATCAGAATCGCGAAGGAGGCCGCACCTTGAAACAGCCGGACAAACACGGACACTTCGGGGCATTCGGCGGGCGCTACGTCCCCGAGACCCTCATGCCGGCCCTTCTGGAGCTGGAAAAGGCCTACAACCACTTTCGCCACGACAAGGAGTTCCGGCAGGAGTTCGAGTACTACCTGCGCCAGTACGTGGGGCGCCCCAACCCGCTCTACTTTGCGGAGAAGCTGACAAAAAAGCTGGGCGGGGCCAGGATTTACCTGAAGCGTGAGGACCTGAACCATACCGGGGCCCACAAGGTCAACAACACCATCGGCCAGGGGCTCCTGGCCCGGCGCATGGGCAAACGACGGGTCATCGCCGAGACCGGCGCCGGCATGCACGGCGTGGCCACCGCCACCATCGCGGCCCTGTTCGGCATGGAGTGTGAGGTCTTCATGGGGGAGGAGGACACCCGGCGCCAGGCCCAGAACGTGTTCCGCATGCGGCTCCTGGGTGCCACGGTCACGCCGGTCACTGCCGGCACCGCCACCCTCAAGGACGCCATGAACGAGGCGATGCGCAACTGGGTCACCACCATCCATGAAACCTTCTACGTCATCGGCACCGTGGCCGGCCCCCACCCCTACCCCATGATGGTGCGCGACTTCCAGTCCGTGATCGGCACCGAGGTGAAGCGGCAGCACAACAAGGCCGAGGGGCGGCAGCCGGATGCGCTGGTGGCCTGCGTCGGTGGCGGCAGCAACGCCCTGGGGCTGTTCTATCCCTTCCTCAAACACCGGAAGGTCCGGCTCATCGGCGTGGAGGCGGCAGGATACGGCATCGAGACCGGCAAGCACGCGGCCCCGCTCTGCGCCGGCTCCCCCGGCATCCTGCACGGCAACCGGACCTACCTGCTCCAGGATGGCGACGGCCAGATCACTCCGGCCCACTCCATCTCCGCCGGCCTGGATTATCCGGGTGTGGGTCCGGAGCACGCCTGGATGAAGGATACGGGCCGCGCCGAGTACGTCTCCATCACCGATGCCGAGGCGCTGGAGGGATTCCAGCTCCTGACCCGGGAGGAGGGGATCATCCCGGCCCTGGAGTCGTCCCACGCCATTGCCCACGTCATGAAGCTGGCCCCCACCATGGCTAAGGACAAGAGCATCGTGGTCTGCCTGTCGGGACGCGGCGACAAGGATATGCACACCGTGGCCGAGGCCATGGGGATGAAGTTCTAGGACCCCCTATCCCACATCCCCTGGAACGGGTGATTGACATGAACTGCTTTGCTAAGGGCTGACACTCGG
>DATBXI010000048.1:0-6613 GCA_036514355.1 Desulfuromonadaceae bacterium | reverse complement strand
TTACATCGCCACCACAATGGCAAATATGGCTGAAGCCCCACGGGAGCGGTATTCCCACCGATCAGAGTGCAGTTCCGAAACGCTCCAGCCACGAGTCAAATATCTGAACCTTATCCGCACCAAACCCGGCCAGCTTGTCCCGGACCTTTTCCGCCGGCTTTTTCCGCTCCAGCCGCCCCGGTTTCTTGGAGAAGAACAGGTCGGCGAAACAGATAATTTCCTCGGCAAGGGTGCAGGGGGACATGTCGCGCAACGGCAACGGCAGGTGCTGGCCGGCGATGTCGGACACGGTCAGGCCGACGCCGATGTGACGCTCGCACACCAGGGCATGCCGCGGCAACCCCTCATCCTCCAGGATCTGCCTGCCCAGGATGCCGTGCATGATGTAGGGATGCGTCCCGTGCAGCCCGATGTCCGCGGCCGCGACGCGGCAGATGCCGATATCGTGGAGCATGGCGGCCTCCTGGATGAAGCCCAGCTCCGCATCCGGCACCCTCAGCCCGTGCCCGACGGCCATCGCCAGCTCGGCCACCACCCGGCCATGGGTAGTCACGACCTCCAGGGACTCGCCCGCAAAATATTTCTTCAACAACGCTTCAGTATCCACTCTCATGCCAGCCCCTTCAAAAACGTCAAATTACCGACCCCAACAGACATCAGGGGCGCCACGTATCTGTCAAAAACATGTCACCACCTGGCAACAAATATACAACATGCCGTAATTATTACAAATATAAAATTGGCACAGCCTATGCTTTGTCATAATCAACAACCGGAGAAGCGAACGCACCCTGCCGGGAAAAGGATGTGAATACGACCATGTATGCCAAATTTCCCTTCTACTCCGTAGCCCAAATGTATGCCCTCAGCCTGGATGCACCGGTCGCCATCCTGCTTGGACGCGACAACCTCTACTGGGTCGTGGATCAGTGGAAGACCGGCTATTACCTGGGCGAAGGCTGTTCCCTGCTCAGCGCGGCTTAATCACCGCCGCTCACCTATATTCCATTCCCTCCATCGCTGCAAAGCCCCCTCCACGACCGCTCCGTGCCATAATTCCGGTACTCCCGACGCTACCCGCCTGCCCCACGACAGCCCACCCAATTCCGTCAAATCTTGACCCGCGTCATTAATTTTCCTTGCCGCCGGGGGTATGCTCCAATCATACCCGAGGTGAGGAGGCTGACCATGGAATTCAAAAGCGGCCTTGGCGACAAGGCCATCCAGGATGTAATCCAAACATACCCCGAGATCGGCGAGATACTCAACCGCTTCGAGATCGGCTGCGTGACCTGCAAGGTGGGCATCTGCCTGCTGAAGGACGTGGTCGCCATTCACGGGCTGTCAAAGGACGACGAGGCACGGATCGAGCAGGAAATAAACCAGTATCTGGCAACGAAAGGAGAATGAATCATGGGAAATCTGGGATGTGGCTGCCCCGGCAGCATGGCACGGACAATCGAGAGACAGGAAACCAACGAAACGGCCGGCGTTAAGGCCCGCTCCGAACTGCGGCAGTGGCCGGTGCAACTCCACCTGGTGCCCCCCGCGGCGCCCTACTTCCAGAATGCGGACATCCTGATCAGCGCGGACTGCGTGGCCTATGCCATGGGGAGCATGCACCAGGACCTGCTCAAGGGCAAGGCCCTGGCCATCGCGTGCCCCAAGCTGGACGACACCGATGGTTACGTGCAGAAACTGGCCACCATCTTCAGCGTCAACGAGATCAAAAGCATCACCGTGGCCATCATGGAGGTCCCCTGCTGCCGGGGCCTGGACGTCATGGTCAGGGAGGCGCTGGCGCAAAGCGGCAAGGCCATACCGTTGGAAAGCCTCATAATCGGCATCGACGGAGAACGGAGAAACTGATGAAGACGGACATCACCCAGGCGCTGGTGGTTGAGCACCGGCTGATCCTGCGCATGATCGCCCTGCTGGAGCGCAACGCGGCCCGCACGGCAACAGGGGCGTACGACAACTGGCAGTTCTACCTGGACGGCGTGGATTTCATCCGCAACTATGCCGACCGTTTCCATCACGCCAAGGAAGAACACGTGCTCTTCGAGGCGCTGGTGGCCAACGGCATGCCCCGCGACAACAGCCCGGTGGCGGCCATGCTGATGGAACACGACCAAGGGCGGGCCCACGTAAAGGCCATGGAGGCGGCCGCCCGGGAAGCCCTGGCCGGCCGCCCCGGCCAGGAGGCGGCCATCGCCGAACATGCCCTGGCCTACGCCGAGTTGCTGCGGGAGCACATCGCCAAGGAGGACGGCATCCTCTACCCCCTTGCCGAGCGGGTTATCCCTGATACAGTGAGAGACGGCATCGTTGCCGGCTATTCGGCGGCAGAGTCGCAGACACCGGCCGACTTTACGGCCCGCTACGAGGCGGTGGTGGCACGCTACGAGAACGAACCATAAGCATTTATTGGGAGGAGGGAACGCATCATGGAGGAATCTTTGCTGAAGGAATGGCTCTGCCCTGCCATCGTGGAGGAGAGTAACGACGCCATCATGTTTTCCGACACACGCGGCATCATCCACCTCTGGAACGGCGGCGCGGAACGGATGTTCGGCTACACCGCCCAGGAGGCGCTGGGGCAGTCCCTGGACCTGATCATCCCCGAGAACCTGCGGCAGAGGCACTGGGACGGATATTTTCAGGTCATGAAGAGCGGCACGAGCCGTTACAGCATCGACATGCTCTCCGCACCCGCGATCCAGAAGGGGGGCGGCCGTATCTCCACCGAATTTTCCATGGTATTGGTCAAGGATACCAACGGCTCGATGCTGGGCGTCGCCTCCATCATCCGGGACGTCACGGCCCGCTGGCAGCGGGAAAAGGAGATGAAGGAGCGGATCAAGGAACTGGAGGCAGGCCAACCGCCTGCCGCGTGACGAAACCAGGTTGCTGAACCACGCATTCCCGGTGCTCCCATAGAGAGGCCTTTACATTCCCGCGCCCTCCATGGTAGCCTTTTGGAAAAAATCGGTCCCGTGGCGTGACGCCGGCCCATCGAGATGAGTCCCGCCATGGAGCCCCAGGAGCTCTTTCCATGCAGAAACGCAAAGCCATCGCCCTCCTCTCCGGAGGGCTCGACTCCACCCTTGCGGTCAAAATGATGC
The DNA here is from genome assembly GCA_036514355.1 of Desulfuromonadaceae bacterium. GTDB lineage: Bacteria > Desulfobacterota > Desulfuromonadia > Geobacterales > Pseudopelobacteraceae > JACPFJ01. The sequence continues at coordinate 3,488 of DATBXI010000048.1, read as the reverse complement.
TCGATCTGGGCATCGAGGTGGAGGCCCTCAACTTCACCTCCCCTTTCTGCACCTGCACCGGCAAGAACGCCGGCTGCAAGTCCGAGGCGGTCCGGGTGGCCCAGGAATTCAACATCCCCATCAAGGTCATGCACAAGGGTCTCGACTACCTGGAGACCGTCCGCAACCCCCGCCACGGCTACGGCAAGGGGCTCAACCCCTGCGTGGACTGCCGCATCTACCTCTTGCGGAAAGCAAAGGAATACATGGCCGAGAGCAAGGCCGACTTCGTCATTACCGGCGAGGTGCTGGGGCAGCGCCCCATGAGCCAGCGCCGCGACACCCTGCGGGTCATCGAGCGGGAAAGCGGCCTGGAAGGGCTGATCCTTCGCCCCCTGTCGGCCCGGCACTTCGAGCCCACCATACCGGAGCAGGAGGGATGGGTGGACCGGAACAAACTGCTGGCCATCAAGGGGCGTTCCCGCAAGGAGCAGTTTGACCTGGCCGACGAACTGGACGTGAAGAACTACCCCTGTCCGGCCGGCGGCTGCCTGCTGACCGAGCTATCCTTCGTGCCCAAAGTGCGGGATGTGTTTGACCATGCGGACGAACTCAACCAGCGGGATTTCCGCCTGCTCAAGATCGGCCGCCACTTCCGCATCGGGGAGCGTACCAAGGTGATCATCGGCCGCAACGAGGCCGACAACAACCTGCTGGAAACGGCCATGCAGCCGGGCGAGGCCGCCCTCACCTGGCTTGATGGCAACACCCCGGTGGGTGTGGTCACCGGCCGCCAGGATGCGGAGTGCCTGGACCTGGCCAGCCGGATCCTGCTGCGCTACACCAAGGCCGAGCCGGGTGCCGCCTGTCGGGTCAAGGTCCGCACTGACGGCGCCGAACGGATCGTCACCCTGCCCAACGACATGGGTGAAAACGCCGTGGAGCGCTACCTGGTGGCGTGACGCAATTCCCTTGACACGCTGTGACATCGTTTCTATAGTCCGCCCATGCCTACGATCAGGATACCTACCGGCGCCACCGTCCTGCCGCCGCAACCCTTTACCCGCGAGTTGCTGGATCGAACCCTGGGGGAGCTGTGCGCTCCCCGGCGGGACTTCACCGGCGTTGTCGCCATCGAATCGGGCGACACCCTCCACCTGCTGTTCCTCTTCCAAAGCCGCCCCTACGCGGCCGGAAAGGCCGTCGGCGACAAACCATCCCCACTGACCATCCGCGAATTCTTCCGCGAGACTGGACAGATGGAGGATTCCGCTGCCACCATCTCCATTCACGCCTGTGACCCGGTACTGCTCAAAAGCCTGCTGATCTTCACACAAGGCGACCCCACCGCCAAGGCCCCGGCCAGCCTGATCAACCTGGAGGCGATCCTGGACCAGATCCGCCGGGATGGGGCCGACAGCCTGATCATCCTTGAACGGCAACGGACGTTCAACCTGTTCTACTTCAGGGGCAGCACCCAGGGCATGGCGTACGTGGCCGATGCCGACTTCCGTGATGGCGAGGGATTGCCCTTTGACGAGCAGATGCTGGTGTATGCCTTCCAGCCCGGGGCCGAGGTAAATGCCCTGATCTACCGGGACGTGGCGACCAGCGAGGCCGAGGACGCGCTGCTCGTCAACCGGGAAGAGATGCTGAGACTCTGGGGCGGGGAACGCGGGACGGAACAGGAACAGGCCGGGGAAGTGACCGCTGCGGCAGAAACCCACATGGCCGCAGCGAACCTGGTGCTGGAGATACTGAACGGCCCCCGCCAGGGAGAGCTGGTGAGCGGACCGGTCCCCGGCGTGCTGGGCCGCAAAGACGCCGACATCATCGTGGCCGACCCCATGGTCTCCAAACGTCACGCCGCCGTCCAGGTGCTCGACGGCGTGCCCGTGCTGGTGGACCTGAACAGCACCAGCGGCACCACACTCAACGGTACCCATGTGGTGCAATGCGCGATCGCGGAAGGAGACGTCATCGGCATCGGTGCCACAGCCCTCAAGGTCGTGCGTCTCACCCCGCCCTGAGTCCCCTTTCCTACCCCAGCTTCAACTCATCCAGTGACAGCCGGTAGCCCGGCAGGAATTTTTCCAGGAAGTAGCGTACCTCGGCCAGGGGGCTGGCGGAGAGCTGTTCCAGGTGTTCGGCCCCGGCCCGGCGAAACTCCAGATTACCCGACTTCTCCTCCTCGATGCACTTGACCAGGGCTGCGATCTTGTCGGCCGCCTTGACCAGGGCCCGGTACTCCTCCTCGTGCTCGAAGAAGAAGAGCGGCTCGTACTCCTTGGCCAGCTCCGGCGGCAGCATGGCCAGGAGCTTGCGCCGCGCCCGGTCCTCCAGTTGCCGGAACGACTTCTTGAAGTCGGGATTAAAGTGCTTGACCGGGGTCGGCATGTCGCCGGTGAAGATCTCGCTGGCATCGTGGAACATGCCGTACAGCGCGACCCGGGACGGGTCCAGGTCACCGCCGCAGTAGGTGTTGCGGATCACCGCCAAGGCATGGGCGATCACCGCCACATCCAGGGAGTGTTCCTGGATATTCTCCGGCACGGTGTTGCGCATCAGCCCCCAGCGGCTGATGTAGCGCATGCGGGAGAGAAAGGCGAAGAAATCGTACTGTTCCGGCTTGGCCGGCTTTTCTTTAATGGTCATTACCGTTCTTCCGTATTGTGTAAGCTGCACTCGACCGGGCCGAAACCGGCTCCGGCCCTTGTCACGTGTCGGATCGCCATTGGTCATAATGGATCAGCGACTGGATGTCCATCCGCGGCAACCATCCGGCCTTTTCCAGCTCCGGCTTCTCGTGAAAAAAGGAGACGTACCCGATGCAGAGATAGGCAATGGGGACAATGTGCCGGGGAATCCCCAAAGCCTGCCGTAACGCATCATGATGGATGATGCTGACCCAGCCGACTCCCAGATTTTCCGCCCTGGCCGCAAGCCACAGGTTTTGAACGGCGCAGACCGAACTATAGAGATCCATCTCGGGATTGGCGGTACGGCCGATGACCACCGGTCCCGTCCGGGTCCGGTCACAGGTGACGCAAATGCCGACCGGAGCTTCGGTAATGCCCTCCAGCTTCAGGGACTTGTAGCTCTCTCTCTTCTCGCCCTCAAACATCTGCGCCGCTTCGTCATGGGCGACCGTAAACCCGGCCTTGACCTTGCGCTTGACCTCGGGGTCTCTGACAACGATGAAATTCCAGGGCTGCATGAAACCGACGCTGGGTGCATGGTGCGCTGCCGCCAGAATGCGCGACAAGACATCAGCCGGTATCATATCCGGCTTGAACTCGCCCCTGACATCCCGGCGGTTGAATATTACCTTGTAAACCGCCTCGCGTTCTTGTTCATTGAGCTTCATGTACGGTTCTCTCTCTGTTTTTCATGGGAGGCTAAGACAAAGATCAATCGTTTTTACTCAATGATTGAGTAAAATTACTCAATCACTGCACCACGCCTTCCTATACCCGCTCATACGGCTCGAACAGCCGCTTGTACTCGTC
>DATBXI010000047.1:0-12030 GCA_036514355.1 Desulfuromonadaceae bacterium | reverse complement strand
CCGCCGTCCGATGCGCTCCATCTGCTCGCCGGTCAGGTCGTCCCGCTTGAGGAAGTCCAGCAGGCGGATGATCCGCCGCCGCTCCCGAAGGGATTTATCGAGTTTGAATGGTTTGGTCATGGTTTACATACAGGAAGAGATGGAGGTAGAGATAGAGAACTGCACAGCTTTCCGGAATTCATGTCCTCTACCTCTGTCTCTATCTCTATCTGGTATCTACTCCTCCGGCCCCTCGTCCTCCTCCTCTTCCTTCTCGGCCAGCCGGGCCACGGCCACCACCTTTTCTTTCTCCTCGGTGGTGATCAGCTTGACCCCCTGGGTGTTGCGGCCGATGACCGAGAAGCCGGAGACCGGCACCCGCAGGATCTTGCCCTGGTCGGTGATCACCATCAGGTCGTTGTCGTCGGCCACCTGCATGACGTTGACCACGCTGCCATTGCGCTCGGTGGTCTTGATGGTGATGATCCCCTTGCCGCCCCGGCTCTGGTCGCGGTATTCGTCCAGGTCGGTGCGCTTGCCGTAGCCGTTCTCGCAGACCGTGAATATGGTCGAGCCAACGGCCGCGTTGTCCACGATCTCCATGCCGATGACCTCATCCTTCGCGGAGAGCATCATGCCGCGCACGCCGCGGGTCACGCGCCCCATGGGTCGGGCGTCGTCCTCGTTGAAACGGATGGCCTTGCCGTCGCGGGAGGCCAGGAACACGTCCTTGGTGCCGTCGGTCAACGCCACGGAGATCAGTTTGTCCCCATCGTCCAGCTTGACGGCTATGATACCGCCGGAGCGGACGTTGGAGTACTCCACCAGCGGCGTCTTCTTGACCACGCCGTTCTTGGTGGCCATGAACAGGTAGGTGTTCTCGCTGAACTCCTTGACCGGCAGGATGGTGGTGATCTTCTCCTCCATGCCCACATTGACCAGGTTGACCACCGCCTTTCCCTTGGTGGTGCGGCTCCCCTCGGGAATCTCGTAGACCTTGAGCCAGTACATGCGGCCGGCATCGGTGAAGCAGAGGAGATAATCTTTGGTGGAGGCGATGAAAAGCTGCTCCACGAAATCCTCTTCCTTGGTCTTCATGCCGGTCTTGCCCTTGCCGCCGCGGCGCTGGGAGCGGTAGAGGTCCACGGCGCTCCGCTTGATGTAGCCGGTGTGGGAGATGGTCACCACCATCTCCGCATCCTCGATGGTGTCCTCCAGGGTGATGTCGGCGGTTTTGTCCACGATCTCGGAACGGCGCTTGTCGCCGAACTTGTCGCGGATCTCGGTCAGCTCACCCACGATGATCTTGAGGATCTCGGTGTCCGAGGCCAGGATCTCACGCAGCCGAGCGATGAATTTGAGCACCTCTTCATACTCGGCGATGATCTTGTCCCGCTCCAGGCCGGTCAGGCGCTGCAGGCGCATTTCCAGGATAGCCTGAGCCTGGATTTCGGAGAGTTGTACCTGTCCCGCGTAGCCTGTGGGCATGGGGAGGTTGAGGCGCTTGAGGTAATCCGGGTCGGCAAATTTACCATCCATCAGCCCCTGTTTTGCCTCGGGCGGTGTCTTGGATTCGCGGATCAGCTCGATGACCGCATCCAGCCAGTCCAGGGCGATCTTGAGACCTTCCAGGATATGGGCCCGGGCCAGGGCCTTCTTCAGATCGAAGTTGGTGCGGCGGGTCACCACTTCGCAACGATGCTCCACGAAACAGTCCATCATCTCCCTGAGCGTCAGGACGCGCGGCCGGTTGTGGACGATGGCCAGCATGATGATGCCGAAGGAGACCTGCAACTGGGTATGTTTGTAGAGCTGGTTGAGCAGCACCTCGGCATTCTCGTCCCGCTTGACCTCGATGACGATCCGCATTCCTTCCCGGTCCGATTCGTCACGGATCTCGGTGATCCCCTCTACCTTCTTCTCCTTGACCAGTTCGGCGATCTTCTCGATCAGGCGGGCCTTGTTGACCTGGTAGGGGAGCTCGGTCACGACGATGGACTGGCGCTCCGATTTCTTGGCCGCTTCCACATGGGCCTTGGCCCGGATCTGGATGATGCCGCGGCCGGTGGCATAGGCGTCCCGGATCCCCTGACGGCCGTAGATGGTGGCGCCTGTGGGAAAGTCCGGGCCTGGTACATGCTCCAGCAACTCCTCATAGGTGATGTCCGGATTATTGATGGTGGCGATAATGCCGTCGATCACCTCAGTCAGGTTGTGGGGCGGAATATTGGTGGCCATGCCCACGGCGATGCCGGTGGAGCCGTTGACCAGCAGGTTGGGAAACTTGGACGGAAGGACCGTCGGCTCCAGAAACTCGTCGTTGTAGTTGGGCGCCATGATGACGGTTTCTTTGTCCAGATCGACCAGGAGCTCATTGGAGAGCTGGCGCAGGCGGATCTCGGTGTACCGCATGGCCGCCGGCGAGTCGCCGTCCACGGAACCGAAGTTCCCCTGGCCGTCCACCAACATGTAGCGGAGGGAGAAGTCCTGGGCCATGCGGACGATGGTGTCGTAGGCCGCAGTGTCGCCGTGGGGGTGGTACTTACCGATGACGTCACCGACCACGCGGGCCGATTTTTTGTAGGGCTTGTTGTAGTCATTGCCCATGTCGTACATGGCGTACAGGCAGCGCCGGTGCACCGGCTTGAGACCGTCGCGCACATCGGGGAGGGCGCGGCCGATGATGACCGACATGGCGTAGTCCATGTAGGACCGTTTCATCTCGTCTTCGATGTTGACAGCGACTTTGGTGTTCGGGGTGTTGGTAAGCATCGGTACCTCTTTATGTCGAACTGAAATGTGTCGTGATTAGATGTCCAGGTTGACCACGTTGAGCGCGTTCTGCTCGATGAAATCCCTTCGGGGTTCCACCTGGTCGCCCATGAGGATGGTGAAGATCTCGTCCGATTCAACCATGTCCTCGATCTTGACCTGCAGGAGCACCCGGTTGTCCGGGTTCATGGTGGTCTCCCAGAGCTGCTCCGGGTTCATCTCGCCCAGACCTTTGTAACGCTGGATGGCCAGCCCCTTCTTGGCGTATTCCAGGAAGAAGGCCAGCAGTTCCTCGTGGTTGGAGGTCTCCAGCAGTTGCTTGTCCCCCTCCTGCTGCGAGAGATAGGCACGGCCGTCGGCCATGGTCTCCACCACCCGATGGTGGTTCTCCACCAGGAGCTCGTACTCGTGGGTGGAGAGCATCGCCAGGGTCTGATGGTCGATGATGGCGCGGATATTGCCGATGCGGAAGGCGATGCGCTCCTCCTCCACCTGGTAGTCGGAACCAACGGAGAGGGCCTTCATGGCCTCCAGGTAGGTTTCGATGCCGGAGAGTTCTTCGATGCCTGCCGGTACGTTGGCACGGACGATGATGGAGAGCAGGTCGGCGGCTATCCCCTTCTTGACCACCTTGTCGAAGATGGCGCGGTTCTCGATGAACTGCTTGACCACCGGGATGATCTGCTTGCCGATGTAGACCCGGTCCCCCTTCTCCAGCCTGAGGCTCAGTTCTTCGGCACCCTCCTCCAGCAGGAAGTTCTGCAGGGCGTGCTCGTTCCTGAGGTACATCTCCTTCTTGCCGCGCTTGACCTTGTAGAGCGGCGGCTGGGCGATGTAAAGATGGCCGCGTTCGACCAGCTCGCGCATGTTGCGGTAGAAGAAGGTCAGCAGCAGGGTCAGGATGTGGGAGCCGTCCACGTCGGCGTCGGTCATGACGATGATGCGGTGGTAACGCAGCTTGGCGATGTCAAAGTCATCCTTGCCGATGCCGGTACCCAGGGCCGTGATCAGGGTGCGGATCTCCTGGGAGGCGATCATCTTGTCGAAGCGGGCCTTCTCCACGTTGAGGATCTTGCCCTTGAGCGGCAGGATGGCCTGGTTCTTACGATCGCGACCCTGCTTGGCCGAGCCGCCGGCCGAGTCGCCCTCGACCAGGTACAGTTCGCACAGACTGGGGTCCTTCTCCTGGCAGTCGGCTAGCTTGCCCGGCAGGCCGCCCAGATCGAGGGCCCCCTTGCGGCGCACGGTCTCACGGGCCTTGCGGGCCGCCTCGCGCGCCCGGGCCGCGTCGATGGACTTCTCCAGGATGCGCTTGGCCACCTGGGGGTTCTCCTCCAGGTACTGGGCCAGCCGCTCGTTCATCAGGGATTCCACGTAGCCCTTGACCTCGGAGTTGCCCAGCTTGGTCTTGGTCTGCCCTTCGAACTGGGGCTGCGGGATCTTGACCGAGATGACCGAGGTCATCCCCTCGCGCAGGTCGTCACCGGAGATGGAGACCTTCTCCTTCTTGAGCATCTCGTTGGCGGCCACGTAGCTGTTCATGGTACGAGTCAGGGCCGCCTTGAAGCCCGCCAAGTGGGTGCCACCCTCATGGGTGTTGATGTTGTTGGCGAAGGAGAAGACCTTCTCGTCGTAGGAGTCGTTGTACTGCATGGAGACTTCCATCTCCACGCCACCCTTTTCCCCCTTGAAATAGATCGGCTTGGGATGCAGGGCGGTCTTGTTGCGGTTGAGGTATTCCACGAAGGAGTTGATGCCTCCCTCGTAATGGAACTCGTGGGACTTTCCCTCCACCCGCTCGTCGGTGATCTTGACCCGAACCCCGGCATTCAGGAAGGCCATCTCCCGCAGGCGCTGGGAGAGGATGTCGAAGGAGAATTCGGTGGTCTCGAAGATCTCCTCGTCCGGCATGAAGGTGACCTTGGTGCCGCGCTTCCTGGTCTCGCCCGTCACCTCGAGCGGTGCCTGCGGGTCGCCCCGGCGGTAGGACTGGCGCCAGACCTTGCCGTCCCGGCGGATCTCCAGTTCCAGCCACTTGGAGAGGGCGTTGACCACCGAGACCCCGACCCCGTGCAAACCGCCGGAGACCTTGTAGGACTCGTTGTCGAACTTGCCGCCGGCATGGAGTACGGTCAGGACGACCTCGGCGGCCGACCGCCCCTCGGTCGGATGCATGTCGGTCGGGATCCCGCGGCCGTTGTCCACCACCGTCACCGAACCATCGGTGTTGATGGTCACGCTGACATTGTCGCAGTGGCCGGCCAGGGCCTCGTCGATGGAGTTGTCCACGATCTCGTACACCAGGTGGTGCAGACCCGCGCTGGAGGTGGAGCCGATGTACATGGCCGGTCGCTTTCTGACCGCGGCCAACCCCTCCAGGACCTTGATATTCTCCGCCCCGTATTCTTCCGAAGCGGTTTGTGTCACGTCTCTCTGTTCACTCATGCGATTCATTTCCCTCAAACGTCAGATTGCCGTCTTCCACACGGAACACGGCGCAGTGTGTGATACCCCCCGTAAGGGCGGGTGATCGTGCTGTTGTCGTGATAAACACCTGGATGTTCCGCTGGGAGAGGAACTCCATCAGGTTCCCGTTCCTGGCGGCATCCAGTTCCGAGCTCATATCGTCCAGGAGCATGAGCGGCGGTTCGCCGAAGATCCCCTGGAGGTTGTCCATCTCCGCCATCTTCAGCGCCAGCACGAAGCTCTTCTGCTGCCCCTGCGAGCCGAAGGCCTTGAGCGACCGACCGTCCAGGCAGAACGTCAGATCGTCCCGATGGGGTCCGGCCGTGGTGGTGCCGTAGCGCTCGTCGCTCCGTTCATGCCGGCTGAATAGTTCCAGCAGTTCCGCGCGGATCTCCGCCCGTCGGGTTGCCCGGATCCCCTCGGGGCAATAGCCGATGCCCGCGGTCTCGGCGTTGCCGGAAATCGTGGCATAGTGGCGTTGCAGCATGGCGTTGAGCCGCGCCACGTACCATTGCCGACGCTCGATGACCTCGGCCCCGGCCTCGGCCAGTTGCTCGGTCCAGGTATCCAGCCCCGTCCTGTCGGCGCTCTTCAACAGATGGTTGCGTTGCTTGAGAATACGGTGGTACCCGTGCCAGCAGTGCAGATACCCGATATCACCCATGTAGACGGCCCGGTCCAGGTAGCGTCGCCGGGCCTCCGGTCCCAGCCTGACCATGCCGGTGTCATCCGGGGAAAAAACCACTGCGTTCAACCTGCCGTGCAGGTCCGATGCCCGCTGTATCCCCTTGCCGTCGATCTCCACCCGGCGCCCTGCCGTTTCCAGGGTCAGCCTGATCCGGCTCGACACGCCTCCCGATTCCACTTCTCCCTGGACCTGGGCGATGCGTTCGCCGTGCCTGATGAGTTCCGGGAGCCGGGCAGTCCTGAACGAGCGCGGGCTCCCCAACAGGTAGATCGCCTCCAGCAGGTTGGTCTTGCCCTGGGCGTTGAGCCCGTACAGCAGGTTGAAACGGCTGCCCGGTTCGATCCGTATCGCCCCGATATTACGAAAGCCGGCTATCGCCAGGCGCGTGAGACGCATTCCCGCCCGTCAGAGCCTCATGGGCATGATCACCGCCAGGAAGCTGTCGGATTTTTCCGGCGTGATGATGGAAGGGGACAGTTCGTCCTTGAACTTCATCTCCACGCTGTCGGTCTCGGCAACGGCCAGCACATCCAGCAGATAACGGGCATTGAACCTGACCGAGAACGGTTCGCCGCCGTAGGTCACGTCGATCTCCTCCATGGCGTCCCCCAGCTCGGGGTTGCTGGACGATATCTTGATGCCGCTGGCGGATATCTCCAGCATGATCCCCTTGAACTTCTCGCTGGAGAGAATGGCCATACGGCGGACCGAGTGGGTGAACTCTTCTTTTTTGACAGCGATCACCCGGTCGTTGGCGGCCGGTATGACCCGGTTGTAGTCGGGGAACTCGCCGTCCACCAGGCGCATGACCATGTAGGAATCGCCCCGCTTGATCACGGCACTGTTGTCCATGAATCCGAACAGCAGGGTGCCGCTGTCCTCGTCGGTGATCTTCTTCATCTCGTAGATCCCCTTCTTGGGCAGGATGACCCCTTTGAGCAGCTCGGGTCCGGCAGCGCCCTTGAAGGCGCCGTTGGCGATGGAGAGGCGGTGGCCATCGGTGGCTACCATCTTAAGGGTCTGCGTGCCCTCTGGCGTCGACTCTACTTTGGTGAAGAGGCCGTTCAGGTTGTACTTGGTTTCGTCGGTGCAGATGGCATAAGAGGTCTTCTCGATCATCCCCTTCAAGAGCGAGCTTTCGATCTCGAACAGGCTCTCTTCCTTGACAGCCGGGAAATAGGGGAATTCCTCAGGTGAGAGGCCCACGATATTGAACTGCACCTTGCCGCATTTTATCTCCACCCAGTCGTTGTCCTTGGTCAGGAAGGTGATTTCCTGGTTGGGGAGTTCCTTGACGATCTCGTAGAGCTTCTTCGCACCAACCGTGATCTTGCCGGTGGACACCACCTCTGCCGGGTAACTGCTCTTCATGCCCACTTCCAGGTCAGTGGCGGTGACATGCAAGGTCGATTCGGACGCTTCTATCAAGACATTGGAAAGGATGGGCATGGAGGTCCGCTTTTCGACGATGCCCTGGATTTTCTGCAGCGACCTGAGGAACACTTCCTTATCGACTCTGAATTCCATGTGTCACTCCTTACAGAACTGGTTTTTTATTTAATAAACCTTTGTTGTTTCTGTTGGTGCTGTGGATATGGGGATAACCCTTCAACTTGTTGAATCGTAGCTGTTTTAAACCCTTATGGTGGTGTTGATGACCCCCTGCGACCGGAAGCGGTTATCAACATGCCGCGGGTTATGCACAGGTTGTCACAGCGCTATGCACAACCGGATGTTCACTTCAGCAGGTTATGCTTGATTTCATCAATAATCTTGGACATTTTTGGGTCTTGCTTGAGAGCGGTCTCGATTTTTTTGGCGGCATAGATCACGGTTGAATGGTCTTTGCCGCCGAACCGCGCCCCAATGTCCGGATACGAGGCTTTGGTCATGTCCCGGCAGAGCCAGATGGCTATCTGGCGCGCCTGAACGAAATTCTTGAGCCGTTTGTCGGACTTCAGGTCAGCGACCTTGAGGCCGAATTGTTCTGCCACCACCTTCTGAATCAATTCCACGGTGATGTCCTTGCGCCGGTCACCCAGGATATCCTTCAGGCTTTCCTTGGCCATGTCCAGGGTAATGGGGATGCCCTGCAGACTGCTGTAGGCACCCAATCTGATCAACATCCCTTCCAGTTCGCGTATGTTGCGGGTATCGCTGGCGGCCAGGAAGTAGATCACATCATCAGGGAGCGCGATCCGCGTAATCTCCGATTTCTTCTTAAGGATGGCGATCTTCGTCTCCAGATCGGGAGGTTGGATATCGGCGATCAGCCCCCATTCGAACCGGGAGCGGAGGCGTTCCTCCAGGTCCGATATCTCCCGGGGAAACTTGTCCGAGGTGATCACGATCTGTTTGTGTGCCTCGTAGAGCGCGTTGAAGGTATGGAAAAACTCCTCCTGGGTGCCCGTCTTTCCGGAGATGAACTGGATATCGTCGATCAGGAGCACATCCACGCTACGGAAGCGGTTTCTGAACAGATCCATCTTCTTGAGCCGCAGATGGTTAACCATCTCGTACATAAACTTCTCAGCGGAGCAGTAGCAGACGTTTTTCTCCGACGCGTTGTTACGGATGGTATGGCCGATGGCATTGAGCAGGTGGCTTTTGCCCAGTCCCACGCCACCATAGATGAAGAGGGGATTATAGGTGTCGGCCGGATTGTTTGCCACCGCCATGGCGGCGGCGTGGGCAAACTGGTTGCCGGTGCCACTGACAAACAGATCAAAGGTATACTTGCTGTTGAGGGGGGTAAAGGTGTCTTCCAATTGCGGGTTTTTGCCGGGTACCGTCTCGTGGTGGCTTTGAATGATCAACTCTTCCGGCCGGACGGTCTCCGATTCCGCGTCGTTTTCCCTGACAATGAATTCCACAAAGATGTTGCTACCTGTGGTTACGGACAGGGCACCCGTCAGCACCTTTGCATAGTGCTCCTCCAGCCATTCCTTGAAAAACAGTGTGGGGACGGAGAGATATACGGTGTCGTTGTCGTGGTGGCTATAGCGGACCGGCTTGATCCACGTGGTGAAATCGCGTTCAGACAGGACCTTTTCCAGATTTTCCGATGCTTGTTGCCAGGCTTCTTGCATAGAATCACATCATTAAAAAACATATAGAATGGTTATCCACACGGGTGTGGCATGAAAATTCATCAATGGTATAAGCAGGTTTCAGAAACGGCGCCTCATCGCGCGGCCATAAGTTATCAACACGATTCTCAACACCTGTTGATAACTTATTATTATGTAATTACAAACAGTTAGGGGCTTAAATGTGAAAAAACGGCCCTTTTTCAGGAAGCCGCAGAGTACCAGAGGCCGGCCCATTTTACAAGGCAAATCACTGCGTGCGATTCATATCAAACTACAATAAATTTGTTGACAAAGTTATGGGTCTGTGGTTAAAGACTCAATTCCTGAAAAATTTTTACCGAGGTGTCGATATGAAAAGAACATTTCAGCCCAGCAACATTTCCCGGAAGCGGACCCATGGTTTTCTGGTGAGGATGGCAACCAAGAACGGCCGCCTCGTTATCAAGCGCAGAAGGGCCAAGGGCCGCAAAAATCTTGCCGTCCGCATTGCAGCCAAGTAAACCCTGTTCCGACGAACGGGCATCGTTTCCCAAGTCAGCACGACTGCGGAAGCGGGCCGAGTTCGTCGGGCTTTCCACGGCAGCGAACACGTATGCGGTCAAGGGCTTCCTCCTTGTGTGGCGGCCCAACGAACTGATGCGGCCACGGCTCGGGGTTACGGTGAGCAAAAAAATCGGCTGCGCCGTGACCCGCAACAGGGTCAAGCGGTTCGTCAGAGAAATATTCAGGCACAACAGGCACACGCTGCCGGCAGTGGACATGAATATCATCGCCCGGCGCGAGTCCGCAACGATGGATTTTCGCAGCGTGCTGCGGGAACTTGAAAAAGCACTCAGGCATATCGGCATATCCCCATGCTCAAGAGCATCACGCTCCTTGTAATCAGGCTGTATCAGAAACTGCTTTCGCCGTTTCTGCCCGCGGCCTGCCGTTTTCATCCTTCCTGTTCCGAGTATTCCCGGGAATCAATTCTACGGCATGGTTTTGTCAGGGGGGCATGGCTTACCCTGCTCAGACTCTGCAAATGCCACCCATTTCATCCCGGCGGATATGATCCGGTACCTTAATTAGAGAGCACAACTGGAGCCTTTCATGGAAAAGCGTGCATTTTTGGCAGTTATTCTTTCAATAGCGGTCTTTTACCTGTTCTCGATGGTGTTCGGTCCCGAGAAGAAGCAGGTGCCTCCACCCGCCCCCAGTGCGGTTCCCGCGGCGACAACTCCCGCCAATCAGCCGGCAGCAGTACCGAACGCATCAGCGCCGCCGGCTCAACCTGCTCCCCGCTCCGCGGCACAGAAAGACGTCACCGTGGATACCGGTTTGTTCACGGCGGTCTTTTCCTCGCGCGGCGGCAGTCTGAAGAGCCTGACCCTGAAAAAATACCGCGAGCAGAACAGCCCCAACGCCCTTCCCGTGGTGCTCGGCACCCATGGCGACCCGGCGCTGCTCACGTTCTCCACCCGGGGCGCCGGATTCAATCTGCCGGACAGCACGGTGTACGCGACCGATGCCGACAACATCAAGGTGAGCGACGGCGAAAGCAGGACACTGGTCTTCAACTACGTTTCCGGCCAGGGGTTCACCGTGCGCAAGGTCTATACCTTCAAGGGCGATGCCTACGGCATAGGGCTCGAGACCCAGGTGTTCAACAACTCCGCTGCACCATTGACCGGGGCGCTTCAGGAGGTCATGACCTATACCGCCGAGCACAAGGTGAAGGACAACCGTTTCGACACGGCGGGTTCCTATATCTTTGCCGAAAAGGGGCTGATGTCCGACAAGACCAAGGACGTGGCCAACGCCTCGAAACGGTACGATAAAGGGGTCCAGTGGGCGGGCTTTGCCGATAAGTACTTCCTGAGCGCCATCCTGTCGGACAAGAACAGCATCGCTTCGGTAGAACTCAAGAAGAACGCCGCCGGTTTCCTGGAGTCCGTGGTCACGTCGCCCCAGTTCATCGTCAATCCGGGGCAGTCGGCGAGCGTATCCCAGCGCCTGTTCGTCGGGCCCAAGGACATCGACATCCTCAAGGCCCAGGGCAATTCCCTGGAGCAGTCCCTTGACCTGGGGTGGTTCTCCGCCATTGCCAAGCCGTTGCTCTATACCCTCAAGTTCTTCCATCGCTACGTCGGCAACTACGGTGTGGCCATCATCATCATCACGGTCATCCTCAAGGTCCTGTTCTTCCCCTTGACGCACAAGAGCTACAAGTCCATGAAGGGGATGCAGAAGATCCAGCCGGAGATGAACAAGATCCGCGAGAAGTTCAAGAACGACCGCGATGCCATGAACAAGGCGGTCATGGAGCTGTATCGCGAGCACAAGGTCAACCCCCTGGGGGGCTGCCTGCCGATGGTCGTCCAGATTCCGGTGTTCTTCGCCCTGTACAAGGCCCTCATGTTCTCCATAGAGTTGCGCCATGCCCCCTTCTTCCTCTGGATCACCGACCTGTCGGACAAGGACCCCTATTATGTGACACCCATCATCATGGGCATCACCATGTTCGTGCAGCAAAAGATGACCCCCTCCCAGATGGACCCGGTCCAGCAGAAGATGATGCTGGCCCTGCCCGTGGTGTTCACCTTCATGTTCCTCAGCTTCCCGTCGGGCCTGGTCCTGTACTGGCTGGTGAACAACGTCCTGACCATTGGCCAGCAGATGTACATCAACAAACTGGTCAAGGATTGACGAACGACGCTCGTTACGGCACAATCAAGAGCGCCCCTGCATCGGCATGGGCGCTTTTTTGCTTTAAACCTGAAACTGCAATGGAACGCGGATGACGCGGATTTACGCAGATTATGAACCTCTTTTCTGTTTTTATCCGTGAAGATCCGCTTACATCAGATTTGATCCGCGTCCCATTGCCTTTGATTTTTCAGTCTGATTCAGGCTCTGCCGGATTAGATAAAGGGAACTCATTGTAATGGACTACATCGCCGACCTGCATATCCATTCCCCCTATTCCCGTGCCACCAGCCCGGCGAGTACCCTGGCCGATCTGGCCGGCTGGGCGCGGCTCAAGGGGATCCA
>DATBXI010000046.1:0-6531 GCA_036514355.1 Desulfuromonadaceae bacterium | reverse complement strand
CAAGGCCGTCGGCAGGACTCGCATCAGCAATACTCCTCGCCATAGGACGGCACTGCGTCCAGAAAACCGGGGATGCGCTCGGCATGGGCCAGGGCGGCGTCCACATCGGAGATGAGACGCAGGCGGTCCTTGGGGTAGCTTCCGGCCAGGTGGAGGAAGTTTGACACATGGTTCGAACGGAGAATGGTCCGGCTGGGGTGGAGGTTTGCCACCAGCTCCCGCGCCTCCTGCATCAAGTCGCGGTGCGTGCATTGGTCGAGAGAGCGGACGAATGCCTCGTTGTGCCGATGGAACAGCGTCAGCAGGGAAAAGTATTCCGGACTGACCCGGTTGACCCACTCAGCCGTGGCACAGGCATGTTCCCGGCTCCGCTCCCGGCCGGCCAGCCCGAGAATGGCGGTGACCGAGAGCTTCATGCCCGCTGTTCGGGCCTTCACAGCCAGCTCCGCCATCCCGTTGGCATCGAACCCCTTGTTCACGGTGCGCAGCGTATCGTCGTCGCCGGACTCCAGGCCGAAATAGAGGATACGCAACCGCTTTTCACGCAACAGTTCCAGCTCTTCCGAAGACTTTGTCGTCAGGCTGTTGGGCGAAGCATAGGAACCGACGCGGGTGAGACGCGGAAAGGCGGCACTCAGGGCATCGAGGATAGCGGCCAGACCGCTCTGGGGATAGACCAGCGCATCCCCATCCGCCAGAAAGACCCGCTCGACGCCGTTGCGATAGCGCTCCGGAACGGCCGCAATCTCTCCCAGCACCTCTTCGAGCGGCTTGAGGCGAAAACTCTTCCCTTTGTACATGCCGCAGAAGGTGCATTGATTCTGGGAGCAGCCAACCGTGATCTGGAAGATCAGGCTGGAGGCCTCGCTGGGGGGGCGAAATACCGGTTCTACGTAGGATGGCATGATGTCATGTTACCGCCGAATGGGCAGGATAGGCAAACCATTATTCTCCGGGAACGGTGCCGGCGATTACCCCGGCGCCGTTGGGCAACTCCAGGGGAAGACGTCGCAGGTCGCCTACGCCCGCCGCTGCCAGCATGGCGAATATCTGCCCCTGGGAATAGGCCTGCCCGTCCGGGGTCCCCAGCAGCATGTTCAGCGAGAACAGGGCGGGAAATGGAGGGGCATCCATGGTGTCGTTGAGGATGAATTCCTGCACCAGGATCATGCCGCCCGGCTCCAGTGCGGCCACGGCCTTTTTCAGGATAGTCGCACAACCCTCCGGTCCCTCGCCGTGCAGGATGTGGGACAGCCAGGCCACATCGAATCCGCCCCGGATATCCTCGCTGTCAAAATCCCCTGCCTCGAAGCCGATCCGCTCAGCCAGGCCGAAGCGCTCGATGGTCTGTTCCGCAAAGGGGCGTGTTGAAGGCAGGTCGTACACCACTGCCGTCAGTTCGGGGTTGTGCCGGCAGAAATGAATGGCATAGGTGCCGGGGCCACCGCCCAGGTCGAGTAACCGGCGACGGCCGCTGAGATCGATCCGGGAGACGATCAGGGGCGCGATCTGCATGGCCAGGTTGAACATCCCCATCTCGAAGCTCTCCCGCACCGCCGCGTCGTCATCGTGGGAGACCGGCCGCCGGATCGGACCACCGCTCTTCACCGCCTCGTCCAGACAGGCCCAACTCGCCATCAGATGGTGATGATGCATGATGATGTAGCCCACGTAGGACGGCGAGGTGCGGGCCAGGAACTCGGCCGAAAATGCCGTGGCGCCGTAGGCCTCACCCTGCTTTTCCAGCAGGTTCAGGGCTGTCAGGGCATTCAGCAGCATGGCCAGCCCACGGGCGTCGCTCTTCAGGAGTACGGCCAATTCCAGTGCCGTATGGCGGCACGCAGCCAGCGGGGTGAACAGGTCCAGCTTCACTCCGGCATGCAGGGCACAGGCGCTCCAGTATCCACCCGAGAGTTGCAGCAGGTCCCCAACGGTCCATTGTTTCGTTTCCATGACAACCTCCGCCCCAAAGCTGATAGTTACCCCGATAGTGCCATTATTCTACCACGGATCCCGGCCGCGTCGCACGTTCCAGTCGTGAAAGCGTTTCCAGCGCCTCGGCGGCACTGGTGCCGCACATTTCAAGGCTCGGGCGCAGGCTGCGGCATACCCTTGGACGCCCCGGCCGGCCGAAGAGTCGGCAACGGTTGTCAGGCGACAGCTGGGCGCAGCGCACTCCGGCAGGCTTGCCGCCTGCCATGCCGGGAATCGGTGATGATATGGAGGGGGCGATGCAGCAGGCACCACAACCGGCACGGCAGTCCATGGTCATGCACTCCACGGGCAATTCTGCCCGGCACGTTTTGCAGGGTGTCGTTGCGCTAATCGAACAAACACACGTTTCATCGGTGGTCGACTCATCGGGAACGGAAAGGGCCTGGCGATAACCGCCAAGCCCTTTGGTATGATGTGGTGCCGGAGGCCGGGGTCGAACCGGCATGGGGTTGCCCCCGCTGGATTTTGAGTCCAGTGCGTCTACCAATTTCACCACTCCGGCAAAGGGAGTTACTACGATTGCAGCCTCTTTGAGAGCACCCCTTATATCCCGAAAATACGGACCCGTCAAGTGGCTTTCCCACTGAGATCCGCTTTTGGGCTGTCTTGCTGTTGAATTCCAATTTGTCACGCAGGCAGCCATCAAAGTTGCCATATTCCTGTTTACGTTTAAAAACCAGGGGATGGAAAATTGACGACACCATTTTTTCTGTTATGTTCAAAGGAAAGAATTACAAAAATCACACTTTCAAAGGAGCCAAAAAATGAAAACAACGAATTTATTTGGAATTTTATTCGCTTTAACCTCACTGGGAACCTTGTTCGGATGTGCCCATAATTATGAAGTGAATACCGGGCGGGGAGGCGTACCGGGCCATTATATCCGCTATGAAATGCAGGACGCGGATCGGGCCCTTGAATCGGCGCGTCTGGCAGGGAAGGACAGGATCTGCCCCGCTGAATACAAAGACGCCGAGGATGCCAAGAACCACGCCTATGATGTTTACAGGGCATGCCATACCGAAGAGGGCGTTGCCCTGGCAAAGCAGGCAACGGCAAAAGCCAATGCGCTGTGTCCTCCGCAAGAGTCCAGAGGAGGGGAGACTAAACTCGAAGAACGCCCGGCGGCTGCACCGACCCCCGGCCACTACAAATACTGCATCACGCTTCAAATAGAATACGATATCGACAAGGCAGACATCCGGCCGGAGTACGACAATGAAGTGGCAAAAGTCGGCGACTTCATGAACAAATATCCGACCACCACCGCTGTCATCGAAGGATACAGCGATAACGTCGGCACCAGGGAGCACAATCTCGACCTGTCGCGGAGACGTGCGGAAAACGTGGTCAAATACCTGACTGAAAAATTCGGCATCGATCCCACCCGACTTTCCGCCAAGGGGTATGGCCCGGAGCGTCCGGCCGCTGACAATACCACCAATGAGGGGAAACAGTCGAACCGCCGCATTTCGGCCATTATCGACTGCGCCTTCGATGTCAAGGAGATCCAGCCGCCCCCCGAACAGCTCTGCATGACGCTCCAGATGGAATTCGACTTCGGCAAGGCCGACATCAAACCCGAGTACACCAATGAAATTACCAAGGTAGGCGAGTACATGAAGAAATACCCGACCACGACTGCCGTCATCGAGGGACATACCGACAACGTCGGAAGCCGTGAGTACAACATGAAACTTTCCCTGGAGCGTGCCCAAAACGTGGTGAACTACCTGGTGGATAATTTCGGGATCGATCGCTCCCGCCTCTCTGCAAAGGGGTATGGTGAAAGCCGACGCATCGCTTACAACAACACCCCCGAGGGCCGGAAGATGAACCGGAGAATTGACGCCGTAATTGATTGCGTGGTCAAGAAATAATATCCGGCAAAAACGAGCCCATCAAACCAATTGATAGGCTCGTTTTGCTTGAAAGCCCCTTTCTGCACCAAAGTACTCAGATCAGCAAAAAACAGTTGACAGCAAAAATGCGATCTGGTAGAAAATTGATTCTTGGTTGCACGGGGCTGTAGCTCAGCTGGGAGAGCGCTTGAATGGCATTCAAGAGGTCGTCAGTTCGATCCTGATCAGCTCCACCAAACAAAAACAGGGAGTCGGCGCATGCCGGCTCCCTTTTTTGTTGAACGACGTACGGTACAAGTAAACAGAGCCGGTGCCCCTCTCGGGACGCCGGCTCTTTCATTTCTCCAACTTGTTCTGACCAAAATGAAGGTCATCTGCCGTTCAGAGCACCTTGAGCAGCTTGTGCATCTGGGGGATCACCCTGACATCCGTCAACAGGGACGCAGCCACCTCCTGGAGAGACAGGATATGGGCGCCGCTGATGCCGATACCGCCACAGGAAAGGGACAGCGGCTGCAGGAAGAGAGGAATGGCCGGGTCAACCGCAGCAATGATGTCGCACGCTTGGCGGATCTCGTCGGGAGGCGTGTCGTCGCTGACCACGACCTTGACCGAGACCGTGCGCGTCCGGGCAGCCAACAGAAACAGCCGGTGCCGGTCCCAAAGGTGCTCGCGACAACCTGCAGTCGAGGGGAGTTTGATGTCCATGCTGATGTAGTCGATGTGCTCGGCAACCTGCTCCATGGCCCGGTGCAGGGTGCCGTTGGTTTCCAGATGGATGGGGAGATGCCTGCGCAGCTCGGGAAGCCAGGCACTCAGCGTATCGGCGCAGAGCAGCGGCTCCCCGCCGGTCAGGCTGATCGAATGGTGCGCACCGGGCAGCGCAGTTGTCCAATCCGTCAAGATCTCACTAACCGTGTCCAGCGCGAGCGGCTGGGAAAACGGGGTGAACGCGGCGGAACCGGCCCTTGTTTCTATGCGGCAGGGATCGGCGCTCTGCTGCACGGTATCGCAGTACCGGCAATCGAGATTGCACCCCGTCAAACGGATGAACAGCTGCCGTCTGCCCGCCAGAAAACCCTCTCCCTGAATTGAGGAGAAGATTTCGTTGATATGGAGCGTGTCACTCATAGTAACACGCGGAGGCGTTATCCGACTCCCAGACCGTCACCGAGTCTATGGTGATGTTGTCGTTGTTGAGGCGCTCCGACAGGCGCTGATACAGGTAGCGGGAGATATGCTCGGATGAAGGGGAGATATTCGAGAACGCAGGATTTTCGTTGAGATACTTGTGGTCCAGCTCATTGATGACTACCCCGGCTTCACGCTTGAGCACCTTGAAATCGATCCCCAGGCCGGCTTTGTCCAGCTCGCGGGCAATAACCGCAACTTCCACCTTCCAGTTATGTCCGTGCAGGTTTTCGCAATCCCCCTGGTAGTTGATGAGATTGTGGGCCGCTGCAAAGCTCGTGCGGATGGTCAGTTTATACATGATGACTCCTGAATATACGATTTGTGATAACGATGTATAGTACACAAAAACCAGGGCAACCACAAGGGCTGCCCTGGTTTGTACCCGGCGAGCGGCTTTCTGCTCGGTTTACTGCTGGGAGGCCTCCAAGGCCTGCTGGATGTCGGCAATGATGTCGTCAACATTCTCCAGACCAATGGAAAGGCGGATAAAGTCGGGCGTAACCCCTGAGGCGATCTGCTCCTCTTCGGAAAGCTGCTGGTGCGTGGTGGAGGCCGGGTGGATCACCAGCGACTTGGCGTCGCCGATATTGGCCAGATGCGAGAGGAGCTTGACGTTGTCGATGAACGTCCTGCCCGCGTCGATCCCACCACGGATGCCGAAGCCGATGATGGCGCCCTCCCCTTTTGCCAGGTATTTCCTCGCCCTAGCATTGTCCTTATGACTGGAGAGACCGGGGTAATTGACCCAGGTGACGGCGGGATGTTTTTCCAGCCATGCGGCAACCGCGCGGGCATTTTCCACGTGGCGCGGCATCCGCACATGCAGGGTCTCCAACCCCTGCAGGAACTGGAAGGCATTGAAGGGGGACAGGCAGGCCCCGGTGTCACGCAGCAGGGTAACCCTCATCTTGAGGATGTAGGAGAGATTCCCCAGAGCTTCCCAGTACTTGAGTCCATGGTAGGAAGGGTCAGGCTCGGTGAATTCGGGGAACTTGCCATTGTTCCAGGGGAACTTCCCGCCATCAACCACCGCGCCACCAATGCTGGTGCCGTGACCGCCGATGAACTTGGTCAGTGAATAGACCACAATGTCCGCGCCATGGTCCAGGGGGCGGAACAGATACGGCGTTGTCACGGTGTTATCGACGACAAAGGGGATTCCCGCCTGCCGGGTTATCTTGGCAATGGCCTCGAAATCATCCACGTTATTCTTGGGGTTACCCACCGACTCGGTATAGACCAGACGCGTGTTCTCGTCGATGGCCCGCCGGATGTTCTCCGGATCGGAGCTATCGACGAATTTCACCGTGATGCCGAGCTTGGGCAGGGTGTAGTGGAACAGGTTGTAGGTCCCGCCGTACAGGTAGTTGGTGGAGACGATATTCTGCCCGGCCTGGGCGATGTTGAGCACGGCATAGGTAATGGCGGCCTGTCCCGAGGCAACGGCCAGGGCTCCCACCCCGCCGTCCAGCGCAGCCAG
>DATBXI010000045.1:0-4177 GCA_036514355.1 Desulfuromonadaceae bacterium | reverse complement strand
CGGCTCCGGCAAGACCACCACCCTGTACGCCGCCCTGACCGAGATCCATACCGGCGAGGACAAGATCATCACCATCGAGGACCCGGTAGAGTACATGCTGCGCGGGGTGCTGCAGATTCCGGTCAACGAGAAGAAGGGGCTGACCTTTGCCAAGGGGCTGCGCTCCATTCTGCGCCACGACCCGGACAAGATCATGGTGGGGGAGATCCGGGATCCGGAGACGGCCCAGATCGCCGTCCAGTCGGCCCTGACCGGCCATCTGGTGTTTACCACCGTGCATGCCAACAACGTCTTCGACGTGATCGGCCGCTTTATTCACATGGGGATCGACCCCTACAACTTCGTCTCCTGCCTGAACTGCGTCATGGCCCAGCGCCTGGTGCGCCGCGTATGCCGCAAGTGCCGGCGTCCGGTGACCTACAGCGATGATGTGCTGCGGGAGGCCGGGGTTGATCCGCAACTGGTGTCGGGGGCGACCCTGTACGAGGCCCGGGGGTGCGACGAGTGCAACGGCACCGGCTACCGGGGGCGTAGCGCCATCGTGGAGCTCATGGAGCTGAGCGACGTGATCCGCGACCTGATCATCGGCAAGGTGCCGGCCACCCAGCTCAAGCAGGCCGCGCGGGAGGCCGGGGTGATCTTCCTGCGGGACTCTGCCGTGGAAAAGCTGATTGCCGGGGACACGACCCTCAAGGAGATCAATCGCGTCACCTTTGTGGAGTAAAAAGGCACAAAATCCACCACAGAGACACAGAGAACTGCAAAGACAAGCACGTTTGGTTTTTCCTGAAGTTTTCGTTCTTCTCTCTTTTGTTTTTCCTCCGTGTCTCTGTGTCTCTGTGTCTCTGTGGCAGAATTGAATGGGTGTAAGGATCGGTCATGTTCAACAGGAAATCCCTGGGAGTGGAGATAAGCCCGTCCGGTGTGACGTGCGCCCTGGTGGGGGGCACGGCGGCAGCGCCGCGCCTGGAGCGGGTCTCCTGCAGTGCCCTGGCTCCCGGCTGCGTGCGCCTCTCCCTGCGCGAGCCCAACATCACGGACCCACCGGCCTTTGTTGCCAAACTGAAGGACGCCTACAACACGCTCCTGTATCCGGGATCGCGCCTGTCGCTGACCCTGCCGGACGCGGTTGGCCGCATCCTGCTGCTGGACGTGGAGGGACGCTTCAAGAGCCGAGACGAGGCCCTGGACATCATCCGCTGGAAGCTGAAGAAGCAGATGCCGTTCGATCTGGCGGACAGCCACCTGGATTACCAGCAGGTGCGGGTGCGGCCGAACGGTGACATGTCCCTGCTGGTGGCGCTGGTGTCCCGCACGGTCATCGGCCAGTATGAAGCGCTGCTGGTTGAGACCGGTCTTGCCCCGGCCAGGATCGACTTCAATATCTTCAACCTCTGCCGCACCTTCGAGCAGCGTCTGACGCAGCTGGATGAGGGGGCCCTGGTAGCGTTTTACAACGGCATGCTGGGGATCATGGTCTTTGCCGACGGTGTGCCCGAGTTCATACGGATCAAGGACCTTTCGGGGTGCGCGCCCACGGACAACCGGGTCTGCCTGGAGATCAACAGCTCGTTTCTGGTGCATCGCGAACGCTTCCCCGAGCGGGTGCCCCGTCAGGTGGCCTGCATCGTCCCGCCCGAGCTGTGCCGCGATTTCTGTGCCATGGTGGCGGATATCACCGCCTGCGAGCCGCTCATGCTGGAGACGAAGTCCGTGGTGACGCCGGCGGACAGCGCACCGGCCGACCAGCAAACCCTGTATCCGTTTACCGCCGCCATTGGTGCGGCCTTGAGGAACCTGTGATGCGCTTTGCCATCAATCTCGCCACCCGACCCTATCTGGACCAGCGCAGGGTGCGGTATGGCTGCATTGCTGCCCTGGTGCTGCTGCTGGCGCTGCTGGCCTGGAATGTGAGCCGCATCTCCCGGAACCTGGGGGAGTTGCACCGCCTCGGGTCCGAGACCGCGGCCCTGGAGGCCCGTCTCAACAACCGGCCGACCGGGGTATCCGAGAAGGAATATGCCCGGCTGCTGGCCAGCATCCGTTTCTACAACGACGTGATCGAGCGTAAGTGCTACAGCTGGCTCGGTCTCCTGGATCAGGTGGAAAACGCCACTCCGGATGGGGTCGCGCTGGTGTCGCTGGCCCCCGGGAAGGGGGGAGCGGAGCTGAAACTGGAGGGGCGCGCCAAGGGCTTCAGCGGGGTGCGCGGTTACCTGGAACGGCTGGAGGACTCCCGCGCTTTTGCCGACATCATGCTCCTGTCCCACCGTGAACTGGCGGTGAGCGAAGGGAGCAAAGGGGTGCAGTTCACCATCTCCTGCCGGGCGGTGGCCCCATGAGAGATATCCTGTTGGAACTGTTCCGCCTGGAACGCCGCACCCTGATTGCCATCGTGGCGCTCGTGCCGGTCAACTGCCTGCTGCTCGCCCTTATCGTTGCCTATCAGGAGCCGGCCATCGATCATGCCCGCCACGCCCGGGACGACCTGCGGGGCCGGATGGCAGCCCTGGGCAGGGGAGACGTGACCAGCATCTATGGCCGGGGCAAGGCCGACCTGGAGCGGGTCAGGGCCAGGATCCCGCTGAAACGGGACTTTCCGCGCGTGCTGGGTGAGGTCATGGAGGCTGTCGCAGCCAACAACCTCAGCCTGGGAGGGGTCACCTACAAGCCGCAGCGGGTCAAGGACGAGGCGCTGCTGGCCTACAGTGTCACCATGTCGGTCTCCGGGCGTTATGCAGGGGTCAAGAGCCTCCTGTCGGACCTGCAGAAGGAGCGCGAACTGGTGGTGGTGGATAGCATCGGCCTCTCCAACACCGATCCCCACGAGGAAAGCGTTGCCATGGAATTGCACCTGACGTTCTACCTGCGGGAGGGTGCATGAACCGGAAACGCCTGATTCTGGTTGCCCTGTTGGTCCTGTTGCCGCTGGCGCTGGTCTGGAGTTATCGCACCTATCCGCGCCAGCAGGTCGCCGCTACTCTCAAATACGCCCCCGGCAGCCATGTGCAGGCGGAACGGAGGCGCCCGCCCGCCACGCGGACCACGGCCCCGGCCAAACCGGACAACGTGCTGCGGCTGGACCTGCTGGATCGGGAACCGCCGGTGTTCAAGGGATATCGGCGCAACATCTTCAGGCCGGCGTTCGCTGACGAGCTCAAACAGATGAAACAGCGGACGGTCGTCGTCAAGCCGCCGCCTCCCGTCCTCCCACCTCCGCCTCCGCCGGTCCTCGCGGCGGAGGTGGCACGGCGGGAGCTGGCGCGTTTCACCTTCCTGGGATTCCTCAAAAAGGACAGCCGCAAGACCATCTTCCTGACCAAGGACAAGGATATTCTCCTGGTGCGGAGCGGCGATGTGGTTGCGGGGCGCTACGAGGCCACGTCCATAACGGACCAGGCCCTCACTCTCCTTGTCCGCGACACGGGCGAGGAGATCGTCATACCGCTCCTGGAGAACCGCGCCCTCGGCGCGGCCAAGTAGCAGACCTTATATGCATTTTTACTGCAGCGGACGCAGAGAACGACAAGCACGACAACCGATCGCACCACGTATCTGCACAACGAACGGGGTGGGTTGTCGTCTTTCCTCTGCAATCCTCTGCGTACTCTTGTAATCGCTCTTGTTGGAGGAGATGCCCTGATGCGCCATACGACTCGTTGCGTCATATCCGGTCTGCTGACCTCCCTCGTCCTTCTGTCCGGCTGCTCCGCCGGCCACCAGGCCTTCTCCAGGGGGGAGGATTTCGAGGCCAGGGGGATGTATGAAGAGGCCATGTACAGCTATGCCGATGCCTATCGCAATGATCCGGACAACAGCAGTTACCGGACGCGCTTCCTGGATACCCGTCAACGGGCGGCCGATGCCCGCTTCAAGCGGGGGAGCGAGATGTTCAACGGCGGCATCTACGCGGATGCGGCGGCGGAATTTCAGGCCGCCCGGGCGCTCGACCCCAGCCAGCCGCGCTTCATGCAGATGCTGGACGCCAGCATGAAGCTGAAGGACGCCCAGCTTATCTACCAGGAAGGGGTTGATTTCGAGAAAAACAACAAGCTGAAGGATGCCTATCGCTGTTATATGCGCGCCCTGGAGCTGAATCCGGGCACTAGGCAGTACCAGGATGCCCTGGCGCGTGTCTCGGGGGCGCGCAAAGGCAGGCTGGAAGGGCGCGAGCTGA
>DATBXI010000044.1:0-2309 GCA_036514355.1 Desulfuromonadaceae bacterium | reverse complement strand
TCTTCCATCTCCCGCGCCATCTCCTCCAGGCCGGCGTCCCGCCTCCTGAACATCGTCACCAGCCAGTAACAGATGAAGTACGCGGCCACCGCCGCCACGAAGCCGATGACGGAGCTGCCCAGCAGCAGGGACTTGGCGTAGGGCTTGAGGTGCTGCCATTCCAGCCCCTTGAGGGTCAGTTCGTTGATGGGTTTGCCCCGCATAAACCTGCCCAGCTTGTAGCTGGCCGCCAGGGACGGCACGATGGTGAGAGGGGTGTTGATCCAGGCGCCGGTGAGGCAGGTGAGCTTGTTGAGGCGAAAGATGAAGGCAATGGCGATGGCCATGGGGGTGTGCAGTCCGAGGAACGGCGTGAAGCTGATGAAAACCCCCACGGCAAAGCCGGCCGAAATGTGCCCCGGATGGCTGTCCAGGGAGAGGAGGGTCTTGAACTTCTGTTTGAGCTTTTCGGTGTTGATCATGGGGGCCTCGGGGTCATGCAACTGTAAAGCCTGGCCGTCTGCCTGTCAACCTTTACGCCCGGACGGGAAAAAAACATTGACAGGACACGGATAAATTTCCTATGCGTGGTAGATCGTTACGAAACGCAGGGGGAAAGAGTGAAACAGAACAGACTGTCCCAATGGCTGCCCAAGTCCGTCCAGGCGCTCAAGGGTTATACGCGGGCCGACCTGGCGGCCGACATGAGCAGCGGCATCACGGTCGGTTTGGTGGCCCTGCCGTTGGCCATGGCCTTCGGCATCTCCTCCGGTGTCACGCCCCAGGCCGGCATCTACACGGCGGTCATCGCCGGCTTCCTGATCTCGGCCCTGGGGGGCTCCAGGACCCAGATCGGCGGTCCGACCGGGGCCTTCGTGGTGGTGATCGCCTCCATCATCGCCAGGCACGGGCTCTCGGGGCTGCTGATGGTGACCATGATGGCGGGCGTGATCCTGATATTCCTGGGTATAACCGGCCTGGGGAATGCGGTCAAGTTCATCCCCCGGCCGGTGGTCATCGGTTTTACCAACGGCATCGCCATCCTGATCGCCTCCACCCAGTTCAAGGATTTCCTGGGGTTGCGGGTCAACGCCCGGGTGCCCAGCGAGTTCATCGAACGGATGCGGTTCATCGCCCAGAACCTGGACCGGGCCGATCTGGCAACCATTGTCCTGGCGCTCGCCTCCCTGGCCGTCATCCTGATCGTGCCCCGCTTTACCCGGCGCGTGCCGGGGTCCATCATCGCCCTGGTGGGGGCCACGGCCTGCGTGGCACTGCTGGGCATCCCGGTGGAGACCATCGGCAGCACATTCGGCGGCATCCCCACCGGCCTGCCCCACCTGCAGGTCCCCGAATTCCGGCGGGAGCTGATCATGCCGCTCCTCCCCTCGGCCCTGACCGTGGCGCTCCTGGCGGCCATCGAAAGCCTGCTGTCGGCGGTGGTGGCCGACTCCATGAGCGGCGACCGCCACAACTCCAACGTGGAGCTGGTGGCCCAGGGGGTCGCCAACCTCACGGTCCCCCTGTTCGGCGGCATCCCGGTTACCGGCGCCATTGCCCGCACGGCCACCAATATCCGTTCCGGGGCCCGCTCCCCCTTCTCGGGCATGATCCATGCCCTGACGCTCCTCTGCATCATCCTGTTCGCCGCGCCCCTGGCGCGCTTCATCCCCTTGGGAACCCTGGCGGCGGTGCTGTTCGTGGTGTCGTACAACATGGGGGAATGGCGCGAGATACCGATGGTGCTGCGCCTGAACCGGAAAGAGATCTCGGTCTGGCTGATCACCTTTGTCCTGACCGTGGCGGCCGACCTGACCATCGCCGTTGAGGTGGGCATGACCCTGGCGGCGCTCCTGTACATTTACCAGGTCTCCCGGACCACCGTGGTGGCGCCCCTGACGGCCGAGGCCATCGAAAAGGCCAAGGCCCACATCGTGCAGGATCACAGCATCCCCCACTACGTCAGCATGTTCCATATCCAGGGGCCGCTCCTGTTCGGGGCCGCGGAAAAGCTGGCCCGCATGGCCAATTCCGTGGACCGGCTGCAGCCGATCGTGATCCTGCGGCTGCGCTACATGACCGCCATCGACGCCACCGGCCTGTACGCCATCGAGCAGTTCCACGAAAAGCTCCATGAATCGGGCAGGACCCTCATCCTGTGCGGCACGCGGGGGCAGCCGAAACGGCTGGTCTACACGTCGAATCTGCCCCACCTGCTGGGGGCGCGCAACATCCTGCCCAATATCCGTTCTGCCCTGCACCGGGCAAAGGACATCCACGAGCAGTTCGACGGCATAGGCGATGAGGCGGCCGCCGGCTTGGCGGAAGCG
>DATBXI010000043.1:0-3621 GCA_036514355.1 Desulfuromonadaceae bacterium | reverse complement strand
GAGCCGCGCCCGGCCCGGCAGGCCCGCCAGGCGCGCCACCTGGCCGTAGGTTGCCGCGCTTCCCTCGGGGATGCGGGCGACCACGGCGTAGATGGCGCGGTAGGTATCGGAGCCGGAAGGCATGCATACGGCAGTTTGTGTCTTTTGATGCCCCATGGTGTCGTTTTTCACGGCGCAACTCCTTACATTCCCCTCTGCGAGGCATCTGCCGAGGCAACCCAGTATAGCAGAACGCTTGACAATTGCTCTCACAATAGTCGTTGGCAAGCACATTGCATAATGTTACGGAGCGGCACCAATGGCTGGCACGATGCCGCCCGGCACCAGCGTCCTGAGCCATCTGAATGAATGCAGAAATTACATGCGGAGCCCAACAAACATGGACACCAGCAACAAGGGCCTCACACTGGAAGAACTGACGCCATTGCGTCAGCTTTTTGACAAGGGCGCACAGGAAGGTCACGATGCCGCCGAACTTGCCACCGACCAGCCCGGCCGTGAGGAGGATACACCATGACGGCACCGTTACAAAGGATCGCTCCGCCACCACCGGATGCAGCATACAGGGAGCAGCTCACCCTGTCTGCCCGTAACGGCAACCCTCAAAAGGGGGGCACGGATCCTTCGCCTGGCCGGTCGGAGGACGTGGTTACCCTCTCTTCGGAGCGCCCCACTACCGAGGGTGCTGCTGCCAAGCTGAAACCCTCCCAGCCGGTGACCCATGCCGAGAAACATGCCCTTCAATCCGGATTCTCCATTTACGGATAGCCGCACCATCGGGCGTGGCGTAAGTCGCACCGCCTGAAGTCCCATCCTGGTCAACAATTTGACCTACACGTCACCCCTTGTACCTCTATCCCCAACATTTCTGTTATCCCCATGATTGCGTCAAAAAAACACCCCGGACGGGAAGGAGGACCGTGCCGGGGTCGCCAAGATGGCTATGTTTGCTCTTTGTGCCGCTTTTTTCTTACCGGCGGCTGGTTTCGGAACGACCCGGACAGGGCGCCGGCTTTGCCGCCCAGTTGATGGGTGACGTTGTGCCGCATACATGCGTAAGCGTGATTATGCATTATGCGAGCCAATTACAATCGCCATGTTAAGTAGTGTGCTATTAGGCCGATGACATCCATCGCTACGGTTCCCCAGACCGCCAAAACAGGGCAATCACGGGGACGAGTACCGACAAAAAATGTCACGTGCAGCCCCATGTTAGTGCGCAACCATCACCACACCCCGGCGACCCTTGTCCCGCACTGGCGGCAGGCACCATCCCTCAGGTCGTCCGCCAGCACCCGGAACCCGCTGCGCCGCACCACCAGCCGGCCACAGCCGGAACAGGCGGTATCCTCGCGCCCGCCGGCAATGTTACCCTCATAGATGTAGCGCAAACCGGCCCGGTGACCAGCCTCCACTGCGCGTGACAGGGTGGCGGCAGGAGTCGGGCCGAGATCGGTCATCCGATGCTGGGGAAAAAAGCGGGAGATGTGCCAGGGGACATCCGGCCCCAGCTCTTGGGCGATAAAGGCAGCGATCCCCTCCAGTTCGGCCGGGTCGTCGTTCTCGCCGGGAATCACGAGGGTGGTGAGCTCGATCCAGATGCCGCGCCGATGATAGTCGCGGATGCACTCCAGCACCTCGTCCAGCCGCGCGCCCACGACGCGCTGGTAGAACCCCTCGGAGAACCCCTTCAGGTCGATGTTGGCGGCATCCAGAAACGGGGCCACGGCGTCCAGGGCCTCTGGGGTGATGTAGCCGTTGGTGACGAAAATGTTCTTCAGGCCGGCCTTACTGGCCAGACGGGCCACATCCAGGGCGTATTCCAGGAAGATGGTCGGCTCGGTGTAGGTGTAGGAGATGGAACGACAGCCGGCGGCCAGGGCTCGGGCAACGATTTCCTCCGGCGCAATGGTCCGGCCGGGGACGCCGCCGTTGGCGTCGGGGGCATGCTGGGCGATGGTGTAGTTCTGGCAGTGGCGGCAGCGGAAGTTGCACCCCACCGTGGCGATGGAGTAGCTCCGGCTAGCCGGGAGGTAATGGAAGAGCGGTTTCTTCTCGATGGGGTCCGCATGTTCGGCCACCACCCGGCCGTACACCAGGGAGAACAACGTACCCTCCCGGTTTTCGCGCACATGGCAGATGCCGCGTTTGCCCGCCGCGATGTGGCAGCGGTGGCGGCACAGGGCACAGACGACGGAACCATCAGGTTGTTTCGTGTAAAATGAAGCCTCGCGCATGATAGATGCCCCTTTCTCACTTGATCAAGAACATCAATCAACTACCCCCAGCCCCTCCTGATTCAGGGGTGGTCAGGTTTCCCCCTTACGCCCCTCTCCGGTGATCACCCTGACCTGCCGCTCGTGGAAGAAATAATAGTAGGACCAGTTCATCAGCACCAGGAGCCGGTTGCGGAAACCGATCAGGTAGTACAGGTGCAACAGCAGCCATACCAGCCAGGCCAGGTACCCCCGGAACCGGAAACCGTGACTCACGGCCACGGCGGCGCTCCGGCCGATGGTGGCCATGACCCCCTTGTCGCGGTAGCGAAACGGTTGCGCCACCTCGCCCCGCTCCCCTGCCAGGATGGCGCGGGCCGCGTGGCGCCCCTGCTGGGTGGCGACCGGCGCCAGCATGGGGAGTACCGTGCCGTCCTGCACCAGGTGCGCCATGTCGCCGATGACGTACACCTCGGCATGCCCTTCGAGACTGAGGTCGGGACGGACCGTGACGCGGCCGCCCGCTCCCTGGGGGACGCCCAGCCGGTCGGCCAGTTCGGCGGCAGCCACCCCTGCCGACCAGAACAGGGTATGGGACGCGATCGTCTCCCCGCCGTGCAGGAACACATGCCCGCTATCCGCCCCGGTCACGCGGGTTTCCAGCCTCACCTCTACCCCCATGCTGGTCAGCTTGTGCAGGGCATAAGCGCGCAGTTCGGCAGGCATGGCCGTCAACAGCGAGGCGGCGGCCTCCACCAGGATGATATGCGTCTCCGCGGTCCGTACCTCGGGATAGTCACGGGAGAGCACGTGGTTGACCAGTTCCCGCAGGGCGCCGGCAAACTCGACGCCGGTCGGGCCGCCCCCCACCACCACAAAGGTCAGGAAGGCCGCGCGCCGTACCGGATCCGGCTCCCGACCGGCCCGTTCGAACAGGGTCAGGATATGGTTGCGCAGCTCCTCGGCCTGGGAAAGAGACTTGAGATCAAAGGCGTGGCGCTCCACCCCCTCGATACCGAAAAAGTTGGTCCGGCTCCCCGCGGCCAGGATCAGGTAGTCGTAGGGAAGCTCGCCATCCTCCAGGAGCAGGCGTTTGTGCCCGAAATCGACCCCCGTGACCTCCCCCAGCCGGAACGCGGCACCCTCCCAGCGACGCGCCAGTGCCCGCACCGGGTAGGCGATGGATTCCTGCTCCAGGCCCGCCGTGGCCACCTGGTACAGGAGCGGCTGGAAGAGGTGGTAGTTGTGGCGGTCCACCATCACCACCTCCAGTCCGCCGCCGGCCAGCTCCTTGGCCGCGCTCAGGCCGCCGAACCCCATGCCGACTATCACCACCCGTTTTTTGGTCACGTTCACATCCTTTTGTTTGTGTGTATCCTTTTCCCCCTCACCCGGCCTTTGGCCA
>DATBXI010000042.1:0-4806 GCA_036514355.1 Desulfuromonadaceae bacterium | reverse complement strand
TCACCAAACCCGCCAGGAGCAGGAGCACGGCACTCCGATCTTTTGCATCGAAGTGGGCAAAGAATCGCGCTGTAGCGGGCGGCGGCCAGCGTCGGCACCACTGGTACTGGTACAGAACGACTACGCACAGCAGGCCGGCCGGCAGGACATTGACAAGATCGGTGGCAGCTCCCCCCTCCCCCTGGAGCGCCACGGCCAGGGCCACGCAGGCATATATCTGAAACAGGTAGGTCGCCACCCTGATGCCGCCGTTCTCCCAAACGCGGGACATGACCGCCAGGAAGATCGCTGCGGAGGAAACGGCCGGCAGGGTAAGGATGAACATGCCGGTGGCCGGTGGCAACGCCAGGGCAAGCAACACCCCGCCGGCAACCGTGAAGGAGGTGGAACTGGGAGCACCTTCGACGCCGCGCCGTACCAGCCAAAAGATCGCGGCGAAGTGCAGAAGGGCGGCCAGTATGCCGAAGGTACCGAGCAGGTGCGTGCCATGGCCCGTGGCATCGACCACATTCAGGGCCACGGCAAAGGCCCATGCGGCATTGAGTGTCGGCAGCGCCAAATCGAAACGTGACACCTGGGCCGTGCCGCTTCGAACGATGCCGAGCACGGCCAGTACCAGATAGGTAAGGGCAAAGAGCACAAGAACCGGCAGAAACCAGGACAGTGCCAGCGCAGCCGGCAGCGCCTCTCCCCGCCGCAGTGCCAGTCCGAGCTGGAATCCCCACAGTTCCAGCATGATCATGGTAACGATCAGCACGATCCAGCGCAGCCATGCGCACTGCTTCTGCCGGGCCGCAACATAACCCAGGACATTGGCGGTGATGAGCACCAGGGAAAGGTAAGGGAAGAAGGGGTGGGGGTAGTCGATGGCTGCGCCGGCCAGACACATGCCGAGGGTGCCGACCGAGATGGGGACAAAGGCATTGAAGCGATGGCTGATTACCGCCGTGGCTATGCCGGTGGCCATAAGGGTCAGGTAGGCCGGAACAAGGGGGAGCGACTGGAAATGCGTATGGGTCTCCTCCACGACGGAGGACATGAGCACTGCCCCGCATGCCGCAAAAACCGGCGCAAGGGGGCTGCCCTTACTGTATTTGTACCAACCGAACGCGACGAGGGCGGCGGCATAGAACATGCCCAGGCCCGAGCCGACGAGTTTGTCCACCAGGCCGTTGTCGGTGATGGTCCGCAGGATCAGCGCCACCACCAAAAGGAAGCAGAGCGTGGAAAGGCGCGGCAGAAGCGCGGCTCTGCCGGCCCAGGTCAGCACCTCTTCCGAGACGTCGCTCCGCTCGCTCCGCGGGTGCTTTTCGCGGTGAACGGCAGCCGGAGCACCGGCTGCGGAGAACGGGGCAGCGACCGTCTCTGCCCCTCCGATCCTCACCGTCAGGGTTTCCAGTTGCATCTCCAGGTTGCGCACCCGGGCAGAGAGTTCCTCGACCCGGTCCTCAAGAGCCTTTTCCGTCTGCGACATCCGGCACCTCCCGGCTGGAGAGGGCCGGCCGTTCACGACCGGCCTCCTCGACTCGACGACGACTTATTCCATGGCACCCGGCTTTGCCTGCAACGGCATTATGGTATCCAATCCGAGCAGTTCAGTGCGAATCCTTCACCCCGAATACCGGCAGGATCCTGGTTACCAGGTAGAACAGCACAAAGGGGGTGATGATCACCGTCAGGGCACCCAGCAACCCCTCCTTGAAGGTCTCAATGTCGTCCGGCCACAGAGGGAGTTTGTACTCCATGAATCCGGCAAAGGAGGAGGAAAACGCCTGGCCGCCGATAACGACGTTCCAGCGCATCATGAAGACCCCCATGAGTACCATCAGGGCGCCCACGAGCGCCCGCCGGATGGTTAGCCGCGGCATCAGGAACAGGATGAACGGCACCAGGTTCCCCAACCCGTACTGGAGAATGAAGATTTTGGTGAAGTCCTTTTCATAGATGACCCGGCGCACGATGTCCCAGGACTTGACCGCCGTATACCCCCTGAAGATCAGGTCCAGCATTTCAAGGGTTATGGCCAGGACCAGGAACATCACCAGGTATTTCACGGTCATGGTGACCACATGGAGTTCAGCGCTCTTGAGCTCCTCGATGACGGCGGGATTGTAGTGGGGGCTGCTGCTGCTGGGTTGGTTCCAGATATGGAGCAGCTTGCGTATCTCCATGGTAACGATGTAGGTAACGATACAGAGGGCAATGCCCGAGACCACCGCGGAACAGATAAAGATGACCGGCATGAGCGGCGTCATCCAGAGAGCGTTCGCCTTGACCGAACCGAAGATGAATCCGGCGTAGCCATGGAGAAAACAGGCCACCGGTATGCCGATGCCGGCCAGGATGCCCACGGCCCGTTCATCCTTGTGCAGGGCAGCCTCGCTGATGTCCATGGCCCCCAGGGAGATTACTGAGTAGATCAGAAGCCGGAGCGATTCTACCGGCGTCCGCTGCGTCTTGGCGCGCAACTCCAGAACGCTCTCCACGATGAACCTGCGGTAGACAAACCAGATCTCCGAGGCCACGATCATCCCATAGGTGGTAAAGACGATGCCGAAGGCGGCGATGGCTGAAGTGAAATGGGGCGTCATCATGACGTTGATCCCCCGCAGCGGCTGCTGCAGGTGCATCATCAACGGCATCATGGCAACGGGCAGCAGCGCCAGGGAAAAGACCAGGGAGAAGCGGGCGATATCCTTCAGCTGCTTCACCCCGAACACGTGGTACAGGGAGGAGAGCACGAAGGCGCCCGCCACCAGACCGGTCATGAACGGATACATGACGATCTGGATCGACCAGTAGATATATTCGTTCGGATAGACGAAAAATTCCTTCAGGGTCCATGCCTCACCATGTACCATGGCTATTTCACCTCCTTCGAAAGTCCCAGATAGAAGACCTGCGGCTTGGTGCCGTACTCCTCTTTAAGCACGTTGACCCGTTCCGTCATGATGATCTTAGTTACCGGGTCGTTGGGATCCTTGAGGTTGCCGATGCGGCGCGCCCCGAAGGGGCAGGCGTCCACACAGGCCGTCTTCATCCCCTTGGAGATGCGGTGGTAGCAGAAGTTGCATTTCTCCGCCACATGGTAGACCGGGTGAAAGAAACGAACGCTGTAGGGGCAGCCCATGATGCAGTAGCCGCAGCCGATACACCATTTGCGGTCCACCAGCACCACCCCGTCCTCAGTCTGATAGGTGGCGCCCACGGGGCAAACCTGCACGCAGGGGGGATTGTCGCACTGATTGCACAGCTTGGGGACAAAGAACGCCTTGCTGATATCCTCGGCCTTTATCTCATGCATGCCCTGGTGGTTTTGGTCGATCTTCATGGTGGTGAAGCCGTCACGCGCCCCCTTGGGGGAGTCGATGTAGGTCGTGCCGTCTTTGGTGACCACGTAGCGTTCCACCCAGGTGCGGGTCACGTTGGCATCGTAGGGCACCTCGTTCTCGGTCTTGCATGCCTTGACGCAGAATCCGCACCCCACGCATTTCTGGGTGTCAACCAGAAAGACCCAGCGCGTCTTTCCCTTGCCATCTTTTTCCGCCCGCAGCGTTCGCGGATCAAATACCTCGAAGGCGGCCAGGGGCAGGGCCAGCCCGCCAACCGCGATCATGGCCTTTTTGCAGAATTCACGGCGATTCATCATGACTTCACCTCCCGCTTCTGGTTCATCGGCTTGGGGTTGTGGGGGACGTGGCACATGACACATTCCGCCTGGGAATAATGGGTCTCAGGGTTGATGCCCCGAATGCCCCCGCGGTCGCTCGTTTTGTAGGGAAGATATGAGTGGCAGCGAATGCACAACCCCCTGCTGCGATCAACGGCCAGGCCCCGAGGATCGTCGGGATGGTCATAGCTGGGGCCGTGGCAATTTTCACAGTTGATGATGCTGTGGGGTGACCCCTGGATGGCATTGTACTTATCCGGGTGGCACTCGCGGCAGCGTACATCGGTCTTGTATTTCGCCTTCACCGCCTTCCACTCCGCCTCGTTGGACTTACGGTGCCAACCGTACATGTAGCCCCGCTCATAGACACCAAAGCCTTCCGGCACTAACACCGTTCTAACCAAAATGATTCCAACGACCAGTCCCAGGGCAACAAACAACGGCCGCCAAACATGATTTTTCAAGACTGTTACCTCCGTATCATTCGACCTACAGTGAGCACCCTCACCGGACGATAAAACGCTTCCTGAATGTATACACAATAAAACGATGTTTAATTTAAGCGACTTTGTAGTGCGTTGTCAACGATTAGTTTTCCGTCCGCGCTTTTGCCGACACGCGCATCTGTTGCAACGGCGGCACAACAGGCGGATTGACGTACTGTTTGATTCTGTCAACAAGATGTTGAGGAATCCGGACAGCTTCGGTCGCTGCCAAGACCATGACACGCACTACGGACGATGGGGCTTCATTTTAGGTTGCAAATCTGCGGCCGTCATGTTAGAAACACGTGTTTTGTCGATATGATGAGCTGTATACACGTTAATTTCTACTGTGACGGATTGTTACGGTTCGATCTACCCAGATATATAGGAGAAGAGGAATGGAACAAGTCAAGAAACCCAGCGTATTCAAGTATTACATGAATGCCATCAGTCTGGTCGGGATGTTGATCTCTGCGGTCTGTGCCCTGGTGATCATCCTTGTGCTGGCCCTGGAAGCATTCATGAGTGTTGAAAACCCCTATCTGGAGATGTTCACGTTTTTGGCACTGCCCGCCGGCATCGTGCTGGGCGGCGTGATGACGTATCTGGGTGCGTGGCTCGTACGGACCAAGCACCGCCGGCATCCCGAGG
>DATBXI010000041.1:0-5303 GCA_036514355.1 Desulfuromonadaceae bacterium | reverse complement strand
TCTGCCTGACCCCTTGTTTTATTGGTGCGGTGGAATGGACTCGAACCATCACGAGATTGCTCCCGCCAGCCCCTCAAGCTGGTGCGTCTACCAATTCCGCCACCACCGCATAACCTATGTCGTTTTCAATTGGGGGTACTTCTATACCACAACCGAATGAGCCGATCAAGCCCAAAAACGCTACTTGTGCGGGGCCGGTGCCGCCGGCGCAGCCGGCGTAACTGCCGGATGCCCCGGGGTGGGCGCAGCCGGCGCCTGACCTGCCGGTGCAGGCGGGACCTGTACCGGAACCTTGGCCGCCGGAGCGGGCTTGGTTTTGCCGGACATGATCGATGACGAGGAGGGCAGCCCCGAGATGTAGGCCAGCGTCAGCGAGGTCAGCATGAAGATGATGGCCGCGCCGGTGGTCATCTTGCTGAGAAAGCTGGTGCCGCCGCCAGCGCCGAAAACCGACTGACTGCCGCTGCTGCCGAACGACGCCCCCATTTCGGCGCCCTTGCCGGACTGGAGCAGCACCACTGCGACCATGAAAACACTCACCACAACGTGCAGTATCGTTAGAAGAATCGTCATTCCGTATCCCCTGACTGGTCTGAAAGAATACGTCTTATACCACAGGATCTGCAATTTGCCAAGGATTTATTCTCGTTCCGCACGGACAGGCACACGTCTGATCGG
This sequence comes from Desulfuromonadaceae bacterium, assembly GCA_036514355.1. GTDB lineage: Bacteria > Desulfobacterota > Desulfuromonadia > Geobacterales > Pseudopelobacteraceae > JACPFJ01. The sequence goes on along the minus strand of DATBXI010000041.1, from coordinate 4,625 downwards.
CCTATCTCGCCGCTTCAAGCGGCATAATTGACGATGGCGGCAAAGGAGTCGGCCTTGAGGCTGGCGCCCCCAACCAAGGCGCCATCGATATCGGGCTGGGTCATCAGCCCTTTGACGTTGTCCGGCTTGACGCTGCCGCCGTAGAGGATGCGGATACCATCGGCAACGGGCTGGCCGAACAGCTGCCCCACGAGGCCACGGATGAATGCGTGCACCTCCTGGGCCTGGGCATCAGTGGCGGTCTTGCCGGTGCCAATGGCCCATACCGGCTCATAGGCAATGACGACCCGCCCGAGGGCTTCCGAGGAAAAGCCCGCCAGCCCTCCCCTCAGCTGGGTTTCGATAACCGCAAAGGTCTTGTCGGCTTCACGCTCGGCCAACGTTTCTCCCACGCAAACGATGGCGGTCAGCCCCGCCCCAATGGCGGCCTTGGCCTTCCGGTTCACGCTCTCGTCCGTCTCGCCGAAATACTGGCGCCGCTCGGAATGGCCGATGATGACGTGGCTGCAGCCGGCGTCTTTCAACAGTTTCGGCGCCACCTCGCCGGTAAAGGCCCCCTCCTCTTCCCAGAAGCAATCCTGGGCCGCCAGGCGGATATTCGAGCCGGCCACGGCATCCGCAACGCGGCTCAGTGCCGTGAACACCGGGGCCACCACGATCTCCACCCCGGCCGTCGTCGCCACCAGCGGCTTGAGGTCGTTGACCAGGGCAGTTGCCTCGGCAATGGTCTTGAACAGTTTCCAGTTTCCCGCAATAACAGGTGTCCGCATGATCCCCCCTATTTTTTCGCCTTAATGTCGAGCGCGGCCACGCCGGGCAGGATCTTGCCCTCCAGAAGCTCCAGGAAGGCGCCGCCGCCGGTGGAAATATAGCTGACCTTGCCGTCTACCCCGGCCTTGCGCACCGCTGCATCGGTATCCCCGCCGCCGATGATGGTGGTGGCAAAGGCGCTCCCGACGGCTTCGGCCACAGCAAAGGTGCCCCGGGCAAAGGCGTCCATCTCGAAGACCCCCATGGGGCCGTTCCAGATGACCGTCTTGGCATCCCGCAGCGTCTCGCCGAACAGGGTGGCCGACGCCGGGCCTATGTCGAGGGCCATCCATCCCTCGGGAATCTCCTGCACCGTGGTGATGAAACTGGTGGCCGTGGCCTCGAAGGCGTTCGCCACGACGCAGTCCACCGGCAGGTAGAACATGACCCCTTTCTTTTTGGCCTTGTCCATGATCTTCCGGGCTGTGGGTATCAACTCGTCCTCCACCAGCGACTTGCCAACCGAGTAGCCCATGGCCTTGAGGAAGGTGAAGGCCATGCCGCCGCCGATCACCACCTTGTCCACCTTGTTCACCAGGACCTCCAGCACCTCCAGCTTGCCGGACACCTTGGCGCCGCCCAGGATGGCCACCAGCGGGCGTACGGGATTGCGCATGGCCTTGTCGAAGAACGTCATCTCGTTCCGCATCAGAAAGCCGGCGGCAATGGTGGGGATCACCTTGGTGATCGCTTCCACCGAGGCATGGGCCCGATGGGAGACGGCAAAGGCGTCGTTGACGTATATCTCGCAGCCGTTCGCCAAGTTCCGGGCAAACTCGGCGTCGTTCTTCTCCTCGCCGGGGTAGAAGCGGACGTTTTCCAGCATAAGGATCTCGCCCGCTTTCAGGGCATCGACCATGGTTGTGACCTCGGAACCGAAACAGTCGGGCGCCAGCTTGACTTTTTTGCCGAGCAGTTCGGAGAGGCGCTTGACGGCCGGGGCCATGGTGTATTTGGGCTTTTTCTCCCCCTTGGGCCGTCCCAGGTGGGAGGCCAGCACCACCCTGGCCCCCTGTTCCACCGCATACCGGATGGTCGGCACGGCGCCGGCGATGCGGGTATCCTCGGTGATATTCCCCTTGTCGTCCTGGGGAACGTTGAAATCTACACGGATAAAGACCTTCTTGTCCTTAAGGTCCTTGACCTGGTCGATGTAGCGGATCGGCATGGCACTCTCCTTTTATCGCGAATGGAATTTACGGCAAAAAAAGAGGGGGAATCAGATTCCCCCTCGGCCTACGCTGTTCGGAAATGCTATTTTTTCGATGCGATCAGCTTGAACAGGTCCACCACGCGGTTGGAGAAACCGGCTTCGTTGTCGTACCAGGAGATGACCTTGACCATGTTGTCGCCGATCACCTTGGTACAGGAGGCATCCACAGAAGAGGAGGCCGGGCGGCCATTGAAGTCGATGGAGACGAGCGGCTCCTCCACGTAGTCGAGGATACCCTTCAGGGAGCCCTTGGCGGCCTTTTTCAGGGCCGCATTCACCTTGGTGGCATCGGCCTTCTTCTTGAGGGTGGCCACCAGGTCGATAACCGAGACGTTGGGGGTCGGCACGCGAATGGCCATGCCGTCCAGCTTGCCTTTCAGTTCCGGAAGCACCAGGGAAACCGCCTTTGCGGCACCGGTGGTGGTGGGGATCATGGACATGGCACCGGCACGGGCGCGACGCAGGTCCTTGTGGGGCAGATCGAGGATGTTCTGGTCGTTGGTATAGGAGTGGACCGTGGTGACCAGGCCCTTCTCGATACCGAAGACATCGTTGAGCACCTTGGCCACCGGTGCCAGACAGTTGGTGGTGCAGGATGCGTTGGATATAATGTTGTGTTTCTTGGGATCGTACAGGTGGTCGTTGACCCCCATGACGATGGTGATGTCCTCGTTGGTTGCGGGAGCGGAGATGACCACCTTCTTGGCGCCAGCCTTGATGTGCAGCTCGGCCTTTTCCTTGGAGGTGAACAAGCCGGTGGATTCCAGCACCACGTCGATCTTGTCCTTCTTCCAGGGGAGCTCTGCGGGATCCTTGACCGCGTATATCTTGATGGCCTTGCCGTTGATGATCAGTTGATTGTCCTTGGCCTCGACCTTGCCGGGGAAGATGCCATGCACCGAGTCATACTTGAACAGGTGCGCCAGGGTCGCCGCATCGGTCAGGTCGTTGATCGCCACGAACTCGAAGTTCTTGTCTTTGCATGCCGCCCTCAGCACCATCCTTCCGATCCTGCCGAAGCCGTTGATTGCTACCCGTAATGCCATGAACTGCCTCCTCACGTGTATTGGATATTAAAGACATGATGCCTTCAATCTATGCGACAAATCTGCATTAATATAAAACAAAATACTGAATCGTCAACCAGAATTTTCACGCAGATGCGCCATTAACGCCACCAGGAGACGCTGCGGGATGCAAAAGGGGTTTATCCGATGCACGACTTCAACTCCATCAGAGGCAAGACATTCCCACACCTTCGTGCCATCCCTTATGAAAAAGCCGCGACAGTTTTTCTTTGAACAATTCAAGAGGTAATGGTATACATTTATTTTTTGAAATTGCCGGATTAACTCGCTCGGGAGACGCACCTATATGTGGAAACGCATGTTGAATGCAGGATATGTGATCATCTTCGCTGTTATGGGGTTATGCTCGTCCATTGCCGTGACATTCGCCGATGACACGACGGGACCCCAAGATGCACCTCTCACGCAACAAATGGATGCCAAAGCGCCCATAAACGTTGAAAACGAAGACATGGCGAACGACATCAATACGTTTCTCGACAACAAGGATGAGCAAGACCTGAACCTGGTCAACAAGCAGAACGTTCCAAAGCCCAAAAAACATGTTGAGATGCTCGTTAAGACGGAACCGGGCGATGGCATCATAAAACTCAGTTGGCAAGTACTGGGGTTTCCTGCAAGTGTGGATCTTGACGACCAGCGATACGTTGTCAGCTATGGCACGGAATCGGGAAAGTCGATAAAGAGCATCAATGTGGGCAAAGGAACTTCCTATGTCTTGCGGGGCCTGAAGAATCACCAAGTGTACTTCATCCGGGTGTCGACGTCCTTCAAACTGTCGGATGCAGTAGTCAGCCTGAAATCTGATGAGCTTAAGGTAACGCCGCTCCCCGAGGATGAGCGCGGGGGATCGGTGCTGGAAAAATCCTACGGAAAAAAGAACCTGACCCTTCTGGACAAACTCGAACATGAACCGTTCAATCGGGATCTGCGTCAGTTTGGATACGATTTTTTCAAGAACAGCGCCCGGCTTGTGGGCGCCATGGACAACCTGCCGGTTGGCGGAGATTATGTCATCGGGCCGGGTGATGTGCTGAGCATCTCCATCTGGGGTGCCATTAACGCTCGCCATGAACTCACCGTGGACCGCAACGGAGAGATTTCCATACCCAAGGTGGGAGCGGTTAAGGTATGGGGAGTAACATACGACCAGGCAAAAACAGTGGTCAACAAGGCCATCGGCCAATATTTTAAAAATTACGAGACCAACGTTACCCTTGGCAAGTTACGCACCATCCAGGTATTCGTGGTTGGTGAGGTGGAGTTCCCGGGCAGTTACCCGGTCAGTTCGCTGGCTACGGTTGTCAACGCCCTTTCCGCGGCAGGCGGCCCCACAAAGAACGGCTCGTTGCGATCCATAAAGGTGAGCAGAAACGGGAAGCAGCCGGAGATAATAGATCTGTACGACATCCTCCTGCACGGAGACCGGAGTCACGATATCCGCCTGCAAAACGGCGATACCATATTCGTGCCTGTTATCGGACCTGTCGTCGCCGTGGCGGGTGAAGTGAAGC
>DATBXI010000040.1:0-7645 GCA_036514355.1 Desulfuromonadaceae bacterium | reverse complement strand
TGCTGGGCGACCCGCTGACCGATCTCTCCCTTACGCTTACCCCAGTCGAAGATGTTCCAGGTCAGCTCGGCCCCGAAGATGCCAACGTTGTTCTCCAAAAACGGCGCTCCATCCTGGTAGCCATGTTTGGCAAAGATCGTCACGTCGGGAATGTACTCGTACCGTGCAGCACGCACAGCGTGGCGCGATTTTTCCAGCGTCTCGCGTGCGGCAAGCAGTTCGCCGTTTCCGGCGCGGGCATGATCGTATGCCAGGTCCTTCGGGGGTTCATTCATCTCCGGCAAGCCTTCCTCGGTCACTTCAAGAATTGCGTCGCCCGGCAGCCCGAGGAGATCGTTGAGGTCCGCGGTCACGTCCGAGATGCGGTTTTCCGCCGCGATAAGCGCCTGCCTGTCCTGAAGCAGATTGGCCTTTGCCGAGGTTACGGCAACATCGAGCTGATTTCCCGCCTGTACCGCCTCCTTGGCCTCGCGCAGGTTCTCTTGTGCTGCGGTGAGCGAGGCCTGGGCAGCATCCCTCTCCTTGCAGGCAACCAGCAGGGCGTAATAGAGCTGGTGCACCGCAAGGACCGTTTCGTTTTCCGACCTTGTCAGCTCCGCTTTAGCGATGCCCCGATCCGCCTGGGCAATCTGATTGGCCTCATGAATCTTGAGAAGCTGCGTAATCGGTTGAGCAAGTGTCGTTTCGCTATACAGGACGTTTGAGCGGCCCTGATCTAATTTCACGTCGTTGTTGGGAAATGGCCCGCCACCGACATTCCCCAGACTGCCGGCCGGTATGGTGATGAGTTGCTTGTTCGACAGGGCTATGAGCTTGGTGTTATTGGACAGGAGCGGGAAATATTGAGCCCGTGCCGATACGATCTTCTGATCGCTTTCCGTCACCTTTGCCCGACCAATTTTGAGCACAGAGTTCTGCTGCAGAGCCAACTCGACCGCCTGCGAGAGCGTCAGGGAATGCTTCACCGGCTCCGCAGAGGCCTCTCGTCCCCCCGCGAAGAGAACAAATGCCATGAACACAACGGTCACGGCTGCACCGTGCTTACATGCCGCATCCTTGTTGGAGCGGGATTTGACCGCCACGAAGATGACCGGAACCACCAGAAGCGTGAAGAACATGGAAAAGATGAGGCCGAAGGCGATGACGCTCGCCAGCGGGCTCCAGAGGCTCGATCCGGAGAGAATCATCGGTGTTACTCCTACTGCAGCTGCCATGGTGGTGAGGAAGATGGGGCGCAGCCGCCGCGCGCCCGCCTCCTTGGCCGCATGCTCCAGAGTCGCTCCCTCGGCGATTCTCTCGTTGCAGTAGTCGACCAGGATGATCCCGTTTCTCACCACGATGCCGCACAGGCTGATGAGCCCCATGAACGCGGTGAACCCAAAGGGATTGTGGGTGATGATGAGACCCAAAATCGCCCCGAACAGGGTGAGCGGGATCGAGGCCATCACTATAAGAGGGTCGGAAATGTTCCTGAATTGCACGAGCAGGACCAGGAAGATCGCCACCAGGCTGATGGCCAGGGCTGCGAGCATCTGCGGGAATGTCTCGTCCTGATTATTTTTCTCGCCACCGTAGTCGATCCGGTACCCGGCCGGCAGCTCCAACGATTTGATCTTCGGCATTGCCTCCTCCAGCACTTTTGAGGCGTAATGCCCCGATTTCGCGTAGGCACGTATGGTAAGGGTGCGCACGCCGTTTCTGCGAACAATCCTGCTGGTCTGCCATTCGGGCGCAAGTGAAGCAACGGCACGGAGCGGGATCCTGGCACTGGTCAGGTCGGAATTGAGGTAGGTATTGCCGATATCTGCGAAATTCGAGCGGGATGCCTGGTCCAGCCGCAGCTTGATGGTGACCGGGCGGTCTCCCTCCCAGAAGGTGCTGACTGAGGCTCCGTCGAATGCCCCGGACAACGTCTGTGACACCGATGCATCCGTCAACCCGAGACGGTTGGCCAGCTCGTCGTTCACTTTCACATCCACCATGTACGAATCATTGAAGTAGTCCCGGTACACATACTGTGAAGACGGTATGCTCTCCAAAATTCCCTGCACCTTTTCACCCAACCGCTTCAGCTCATTGATGTCGTCGCCGGAGATCCGCACCTCGATTGGCGCTTCCATCTGCGCCCCCTGCTGGAGCTCCTTCACGATCACCGTCGCCTCCGGCGCAACTTTGGCCAGCGCCGGACGCAGTTCCTTCACCAGCCGTGAGGTATCCTCCACCGACGCGGTGTTGACGATGAACTGGCCGTAGGCGCCGTCGGGCTGTTGCGGATTGACGTTGTAGTAGAATCGCGGGGCGCTTTGCCCGACAAAGGTGGCATAGTGTTCGACCCCTTTGCGGGAACCCAATGCCTTCTCGATCCTGGTTATGACTGGGTCAGTGGCCTCGATCCGCGTTCCTTGCGGCATCCAGACGTCGATCACGAACTGGTCGCGCTCGGCCGAGGGGAAAAACTGCTGCGGCACCAGCGCGAAAAGCGACACCCCGAAGGCGAACGCGCATCCCCCGAGGGTGAAAGCGAGCCATTTCCGGTTCATGAAGATGCCGATCCATACCCCGTACTGCTCCTGAAGCCGGTCCAGCAGGCTCTTCTTTTCCTTGCTGTGAGTCTCCACGGCATCATGGTCGTGCAGCCCCTTCTTGATGAAGAATTGGCAGAGCAGCGGGGTCAGCATGATCGCTACGATGAAAGAAACCGCCAGGGCAATTGCGACCGTGATCGGCAATGCCATGATGAACTCGCCGACGGATCCGGTCAGGATCAGGAGCGGCAAGAAGGAGGCGATGATGGTTATGGTCGCCGTGAGGACCGGAACAAAGACGTCGCTGGCACAGCGCCACGCCGCCTCAGCCTTCGGGACCTTGTGGTCCAGGAGTTCGACGAAGTTGTCGGCGATCACGATAGCGTCGTCCACCACGATCCCCAGGACCATGATGAGCCCGGCGATGGAGACCTGATGCAGGGCGATGCCCATCGTGTTCATGACACCGAGGGTGCCGCACAGGGTCACGGGTATGGCGAGGGCCGCGATGAGAGCGACCCTCAGGGGCAGGAGTACGATGGTGACGATAACCACGGATATAATTGCCAACAGAAATTCATGGGAGAGCTTGGTAATCCGCTCCTTGACGACCCCCGGCTGGTTGGCGACCAGATCCAGTTGCACGTCGGGGGGAAGAAGCACTTTGAGGCGCTTGAAGACGGTATCCAGCTGTTCGCCGAGTTCGACGATATTCTTCCCCTTCTGCATCTCAACGGAGAGAAGCAGGCATGGGTCGCCATCGTAGCGCACCATGAAGGTCGGATCCTGATAGCGGCGCTCCACGTTGGCAAAATCTTTGATGTAGGCGGGGTGACCGTCCTTGGAGACATCCACGAGCACGTTACGGATTTCATTTTCGGAATTGAAGATCCCCGTGGTCCTCAAGGGAACCTTCGAATGGTCGGCATCGAAATTTCCTCCGCTCTGGATGGCGTTTCGCTGCCTGAGGGCGTTCACTATCTGGTTCGGGTTGGCAAAATACTGCGCCATTCGTTCAAGGCTGCTCGTAATCCACACCTCTTCATTCTGGTTCCCGTAGGTTACGAGTTTCCCGACGTCACGTACGGTGCGCATCTCGTCGTGGATCTTGTCCGCAAAGTCTCTGAGCTCGCGATAACCGTACCGTTTGCCGCGGACGGCAATCAACATGGCGACGGTATCGCCGAAGTCGGAGTCGACCACCGGCCCCTTTACGCCGTCAGGGAGTTCCGTTGAACGAACCACGTTCAATTCGTGGCGCAACTTGGCCCAGAACTGGTCGGCATTTTTGACGTTATCCTCCAGTTCCACGTTAATGATGGCGACGCCGGGGCGGCTCGTGGAATAGGTCTTTTCCTTCCGCACCTCGGGATACTTGAAGATGTGTTTTTCAAGGGTTTTCGTAACCTGCTTTTCCACCTGCTCTGAGGTCGCGCCCGGATAGAGCGCGGCCACCAGCCCGGTCCTTATGGTAATCGCCGGGTCTTCCGTCCGTTGCATTTTCAGGAAGGCATGAACGCCAATGATGACAACCATTGCCGTCAAAATGAGGGTAACGGCGGGATATTTGAGCGAAAACTTTATCGGTTTCATGGAATCTGTTCCTTTCGCGGTTACCGGTCTATTTCCGGACCGTTTGTTCTGTTGCCGCCACGATTTGACCGTTTTTCAGCTTTGTCTGGCCGGCCAGAACGATCAGTTCGTTACCGGAAAGTCCGCTCTTTATCTCAACGTCCCGATTGATTGCCGCTCCGATTTCAACGCGTTTAGCGTAGACGCGCTTCTGGTCCGGGTAGTAGACGTACACCTGAGTTGCTCCTTGGGCATCGCGTACCACTGCATCGCCGGGGAGGGTCACCATCGGTACCGTCCGATCCCCGCGTATGGTTGCTTCCGCTACCATCCCCACCCGCAGGGAGTGTTCGAGATTCGCCACACTGATCCTTGTCATGTAGGTTCGGGTGTTGGAGTCTGCGGAGACATTGATGATCCGCACCGTGCCCTGGTATGCCTTGCCCGGCAGTGCAGGCACCGTGATCTCCGCCTTCTGTCCGATCCTCACGAGGTGTATGTCCGTCTCCGGCACGCCGACGTTTACCTCCACAGGGTCCATCTGGACGATCTCGAAGACGGGATGTCCCTGTGAGGCCGTATCGCCAGGTTCTATGGAGCGCTTTGAGATGAAACCGCTGATGGGAGCGCAAAGCGTCGCATCGCTAAGGTGTTTTTTTACAAGACGTTCTGAGGCTGTTGCCTGCTCGTATTGTTGCCGGGCGGAATCATAAGCGGCCTTGAATTTCTGATAGTCATTCGGGGCGAGGCTCTTCGAGTCGTACAACATTTTCATGCGACGATGTTCGTCTTCGGCACGTTGATAGGAGACCCCTGTCATGTCGGTTTGTGCCTTGGCCGCCGCAAGGTTCAACCGGTAATCTGTCGGGTCGATCGATGCAAGCCGCTGCCCCTTTTTGACATAATCGCCTTCCCGTGGACCTACAAAGTCCACTTTCCCCGAAACGAGAAACGATGCGTTTGTCGGTGAGTTTGGCGTGCCGACCGTACCGCTCACCGATATCGTCTCGCGCTCCTGAACATGTTGGACACTGCCTACGGTCACGGGAATCGCCTCACTGCTCGATTCCTTCTTGCTCTTATCACTTGTGCAGGCGGCCAGTGAAACCCCCAGCAGTGAGATGCATACTGCCTTTACAATGAATCTGAGACTTTTTTTCATCGTTGATACTCCTCCCTTTTCTCTCAAGTCTAAAATCGATGAGCCAGCTCCAGAAGTCTGCACCGAGCCGCTTGGTACTCTTCCTTGGCCCCCAGTTCAGGATCGTCGCCTTCAAGGAGCACGGTTTCCTGATCCGCCACACCAATGAAATTAAGCATTGAGCTTAGATAGAAAACGCTCAGGTCTTGCTCCCGTCCAAAGGCGAATGAGGGGCCTGCATGCAGATGCAGGGATTTCCTGCCTCGGTTGGGCAACATCCCCTCAGCCCTGTGCGCAGCAAGGCGATAGGTACGGTTGGGAACACAAATCGCGTCGATGTACATCTTGAATTCCGCCGGAAACCAGAGATTGAGGCTGTGGGTTACAAAGACGTACTTGTCGCACCTGCAGAATTGGTCGGCAAGACGCCAGACCCGGCTTATCTTGCGCCGCTCTTCGTCGGAATCTGGAATGTAATCCTCGCCGCGCTCGATCCGCCCCCAGGCGTTGAGCACGTCCAGATCGACGCGCTGAATACTGTCACGGTACAGATCGAGAACCTGCACTTCATCCCGCGGATTACAGCGGAGGTATTCCTCCAGAAATTCATTGCCGAGAGAGAGGATGCGTGATCGATCCTGTTGCTTGACATTGCAGGTGATGTAGAGCAGGTTGGGCATGTCATTCTCCTTGACGTTGTATTACCTTTCCCGCTTATTAGCGATGAGCGTGCCAATTTTTAAATTATGTAATTTCAGGTAGTTAAAAAGAAGGTTTCAAAATATATACGACATTTTGTAAATTGAATTGCAGTATATTGTAAATCATGGCATTATTACGATATTCTGTAATATGTGCCATGAATATGAACAGAGATAATGATGCCCTTCTGCGAGGCGAGAGGTGAAGTTATGAAAAACCAGGATGAATTCCTCAGGGAGATAACCCTCAGAATCTGCAGCAGCCTGGAAATAAGGGAATCATTGCGCAGTGCATTCGAATACCTGCGGGAGCATGTTCCCCTCGACACGTTGACGCTCTTTATCATCGATGATCGCTTGGGAGCGGTCCGGCACATCGCACATGCCTTTGAAGACACCACTATTCCTCCCTATGAAATTATCCCGCTGCCGGAAGGGATGGCGGAGAAGATTGCAGCACGGAATTTTTCCGCGCCATTCGTCGTGGATGCTGGAGAGGATGAAATTTTCCGCACCCTCGCGCCGCTGACGAAGATCGAGGGGAACACGGACTTGATCGTTCCTTTGCGCGTAAGAGGGGAGCTGCTTGGAGGGCTCACCCTGCGTTCGCGCGGAGAAGGAAGGTATAGCGACGAACAGATTAAACTCCTCGGATGCATCGCAAATCCTTTCGCGATTGCCCTTGCCAATGCCCTCGCCCATGAGGATGTGCTTCGCTATCAGGCCATACTATTGGACGACAAGCTCTTCCTGAACCGGGAGTTGCATGGTGGGACAGCGGACGAGATCATCGGCGGCAACACCGGGCTGCGTAACGTGATGGAGATGGTGCACCAGGTGGCGTCGCTCAACAACACGGTGCTCCTCCTCGGCGAGACCGGGACCGGCAAGGAAATGATCGCTAATGCGATTCACTTCTCCTCCCCTCGTAAGGAAGGTCCTTTTATCAAGGTGAACTGCGGTGCACTGCCGGAGAATCTGATCGACAGCGAGCTGTTCGGCCATGAGAGGGGGGCGTTTACCGGGGCAATCGCCGAGAGCAGGGGACGTTTTGAACGGGCGGAAGGCGGGACTATTTTCCTGGATGAGATCGGCGAGCTTCCGCTAAGGGCGCAAGTACGGCTTCTGCGGGTACTGCAAAACCACGAGGTAGAACGAGTGGGAGGAAAACGGGCAGTCCCCGTCAATATCCGAGTGATCGCGGCGACGCACCGCAACCTGCAGAACATGATAACGGAAGGCAGTTTCCGTGAGGATCTCTGGTATCGCCTGAGCGGATTCCCCATCATCGTACCGCCGGTGCGACAGCGCAAAGAGGATGTCCCCGCACTTACGCGGCACTTCGTGGCGGAAAAGAGCAGGGAACTCGGGATCGGTATGCCGCCGTCAATCGCACCGGGAGCATTGCTGCGACTCATGGAGTACGACTGGCCCGGCAACGTGAGGGAGTTGGAGAACCTGGTTGAGCGTGAATTGATCCGGTACCACGGCGGCCAGCTGACCTTTGAGTCGATTCAGCTAAATGAGAAGGAGAAGACGAAAGCAGTTGCTGCCCGCGACTCCCGTCCTCACCTTCCAATGAAACTGGACGAAGCCATGGCAGCGCACATAAGTGAGGTGCTCGCATGTGCCAAGGGGAAGATCCACGGCCCAGGCGGAGCTGCGGAACTCCTAGATATGAATCCAACCACCCTGCGCTGGCGCCT
>DATBXI010000039.1:0-4345 GCA_036514355.1 Desulfuromonadaceae bacterium | reverse complement strand
CGGTCAACAAGGGGATGGCGGTGATGAAGGCCATCGAACTGGCCGAGAAAGGGCTCGTGTAACATGCTGCTCATGATCGACAATTACGACTCATTCACCTACAACATCGTCCAGTACTTCGGCCAACTGGGCGAGGAGGTGCAGGTATTCCGCAACGACCGCATCACCCTGGAGGAGATCGAGGCCCTGCGCCCGGAGCGGCTGGTGATCTCCCCCGGCCCCTGCTCGCCGGACGAGGCCGGCATCTCGGTCGCGGCCATCCGGCACTTTGCCGGCAAACTGCCCATCCTGGGGGTCTGCCTCGGCCACCAGGCCATGGGCGCCGCCTTTGGCGGAAACGTAGTGCGCAGCGTATCCCTGATGCACGGCAAGACCTCCCCCATCCACCATAACGGCAAAGAGCTCTTTGCCGGCCTGGCCAACCCCTTCCAGGCCACCCGCTACCACTCCCTGGTGGTGGACCGCCCCACCCTGCCCGACTGCCTGGAGGTCACCGCCTGGGTGGAGAACGGCGAGATCATGGGGATGCGCCACCGGGAACTCCCCCTGTGGGGAGTGCAGTTCCACCCCGAATCAATTCTCACCGAGGGTGGCATGGATATCCTCAGGAACTTTCTCACGATCAGCCGCTGAGGCCGGGTAAGCGAACTCCGCCGGCCTGGGTTCAGCCCTCCCCTTCCGCCCCCCTGTTTTAGCATAGTGTTTGTCGCCGTTTGGAGGTTACGAACCGACGCGGAATGATTTTTTCTTGACAGTCGCGCCACGCCTTGCTAATGATATCGAAAATCATTTGCAAGGAATGCCCGATGACCCAATCACCGCTCTATGACTTCACCGCTCCGCTTCCACGGACAGCAACCCATCGGCACCTGGCATCGCGTTTCCCCGGACGCTGGAATGCCTTACCGCCCATCTGTTGCAGGAGGGCGCCGAGGCCTTCGCTGGGGTGAAGCCCCCCCTTTTTTTGCCTGTTTAACGATCATGATATTCAACATCCAAACACTGCAAAGGAGGTGATGGAACATATGACGTCCCGCCGCAGCATCACCAGCCGGGAATTGCTTGGAGATGCGCAGGAACTGATCATCGTGCACAGCGGAGAGGAATATCGCCTCCGCATCACCAGAAACGGAAAACTGATACTCACCAAATAACCGTACGCCCCAGTACGGACCCATGCCAGCCACGCACAGCGCAGCCAGCCGGGAATATCCCACACAAGGAGAACCAACGGCTATGCTGCACGCTTCGCACACCAAACAGATCAGGACCTGTGTCCTTGCTTTTGCCCTCTTGACACTGAGCGCCATTCCCGCCCTTGCCGGGCCGCCACTTATCACGGACGACGCCGGAACCGTGGACGTGGGCAAGGTCGAGGCGGAACTGAACGGGTCCTACGTCCATGACCGGGAAACCGTACGCAACGGTACGCTCAGCCGGAATGCGACCGACGCCGAGGCCAAGATCAGCACCGGCATTGCCAGGGATCTGGGCATATCCCTGACCGTCCCCTACTCCTTCAACAACCGGCAAGAGCTGAACGGGGAGCTGAACGGCACGGCCGAGGGCTTCGGCGACATGACCCTTGAACTGAAATACGTCTTCCTTGAACTCGATGGCACCAGCTTCGCCATCAAGCCCAGCCTCATCATCCCCAGCGGCAGGTACGGCGCCGGGCTCTCCGAGGGGCGCTGGCAGCTCGGCAGCACCCTGATCGCCACCAGGGAATTCGACGATGGCAAGTATGCCCTGCATGCCAACCTGGGGTACGAACATCACGACTACCGCACCGACGAGGCCAGGGCCGGCAGCCGCAGCGATCTGTGGTCGGCATCCGTGGCCGGTGAGGCCAAGCTGCTGCCGGGACTGACCGCTGTTTCCGACTTCGGCGTTGCCAGGGCCGCCGATGCCACCACCACCGAACCGGCGGCATACGCCCTGGTCGGCGTTCGCTATGAGCTGAGCAGCCTTATCGACCTGGATGCCGGGGTCAAGTTCGGCCTGACCAGGCCAGAAGACGACGTGACGGCACTCTACGGGATTGTGTTGAAATTTTGAGAATAACTGCTCAACGCCATTGCCGGCAGCCGGGGCCCGGATCACAAGCATCTCCATCCTGGTCGAGTATTGCCCGTGCTATAATGGGGCCAGGAATACCCATCATACGAGGTATGCACGAGGAGGTGCGCCATGAAATATGTGATCCTGCTGCTGGCTGCCTTGACCCTGGCCGTCAACGCCGAGGCCGCCGTCAAGACCAAGGTTATCGAATACAAGCAGGGCAACACGGTACTGGAAGGATACCTGGCGTGGGATGACCAGTTCCACGACAAACGGCCGGGCATACTGGTCGTACACGAATGGAACGGCCTGGGGCACTATGTGAAGCATCGGGCCGAGATGCTGGCCAAGCTGGGCTATGTGGCCTTTGCCGCCGACATCTACGGCAAGGGGGTGCGCCCCGCCACCCCGGCCGAGTCGGCCAAGGTCGCGACCATCTACAAGAACGACCGCAGCCTGTTGCGTGCCAGGGCCAGGGCCGGGCTCGACGTGCTTAAAGAGCAGAAAAACGTCGATCCCCGGCGCATCGCCGCCATCGGCTACTGTTTCGGCGGCACAACGGTGCTGGAGCTGGCCCGTGGCGGCGCCGACGCGAAGGGGGTCGTCAGCTTCCACGGCGGCCTGGCCACCCCCACGCCCCAGGATGCCAAGCGCATCAAAGGCAAGGTACTGGCGCTGCACGGCGCCGACGACCCCTACGTGAAAGCCGACGAGGTGGCTGCCTTCGAGGACGAGATGCGCACGGGTGGCGTTGACTGGCAGTTGGTTGCCTACGGCAGTGCGGTGCACGGCTTCACCAACCCCGACAACGGCACCGACAACAGCAAGGGCGCGGCCTACAACAAGGAGGCCGACATGCGGTCGTGGGAAGCTATGAAGGTCTTCTTCAAAGAGATCTTCAAGTGATGCACGGCATGTACATCGGCTCATTTCAGGGGGATATTCATCATGATCCCCCTGTTTTCTAACAACAATGGAATCATAACTCCCCCTTCCCCCTCTTGACTCAAGAGGGGGACTGAGCTCCTCCCCTTAAGCTAAGGGGAGGCAGGGAGGGGTTATGAATCAGGTCATCACGTCTCCTGCCTTACCCACTCCCACCCCCTAATGAAGATATTTCAGAAATATTTTTGTAAATCAATTGGTTGCAATTGACTTTTGCTCGCGCTTTTGTTACTCCGATGCATGCGTTTATGATGTGCCGTCTACTCGGCACAGAATATTTCATTGATTGCTTAGAAATGGTCCTTGAACGCCTGTTGAAGTGCGTGAAGCCGGTATCAAAAGAGAGAAGGCTCTAGCTCATAAGATGCTTTTTTAACTGGTCAATAATGAGTTGCCCTCTGCCAGGAAACTATTATGAAAATCGGCGACACACAAAACTCACCTACTGATGAAGACTTGCAAAACATCGAAGATGCGCCAGCGGTTCCGAGTTGGAGTGCCACGTTAATAGCGAAAGGTACGACACTCAAGTCTCAAGTGCAAGATATCGGGCAAAAAGTCGGCAAGTCAGCTATACAACTGACAAAATCAGGGGCAGTTAAAGCTGGTGAACAGTTAAGATCCATTTCTGCGGCGTCTAATGAGCAACTTGAACGATTACGTGAGCAATTAATAGAACATCGCGGCAATGTGAAACAACGTTCCGAGTTGTTTTCTGATTGGTTCAACGCTGCTATCGGCGACCGCAATTTTGTCAAAGGACTCGATAGTTGGATGCGTGGCGCCTTCGCTGCAGGACCTGCTTCGATTTATGACCGCGCCATGGATTCAAACTATATCGCCACGCACATCGGTGGGGGCTATCACCGCCTTTTCGACGGTGGACACGATTTGGTTTCAGCCTGGAAGGCCTGCCGTGAGGCTGGAGGCAATAGTATCACTGAGGATGTGAAGGGATATGTTCATGCCCTGTGGAAAGACTTGGTAACCCCCATGGGGCTACCAGTGTTTACGGTTGATCAGGTTAAGTTTCATGAGCTTTCTGCGAGGCTTACTGACAGTTTTGGCATCAGTCCTGTTTGGTTGAAGGATGCCATAAGTGTAACTGCTACGGAACTTATAGGTTCAGTAACTGCAGTGTTGGCCATGAGCCTTAACTGGAGTATCAATGATCGTCATAAATTTGCCGGTTTAGTGGGCTCATATGGCGTTTCAACGCTTGCTTCGGCTAATCCACTGCTGGCCATCGTAACCTTGGTATGCTTGGCACGGGCATTTCAACAAGCAAGAATTGCAGAGGATCGAGGCAGAGTTATATCGTCAGCGGTTCGCGGCGGCA
>DATBXI010000038.1:0-3505 GCA_036514355.1 Desulfuromonadaceae bacterium | reverse complement strand
CAACACCCGCACCAGACCATGTCCCTTCCGGCGTCCGATCAGGGAGCCGATATAGGCTCCCAGCACGGAACCCGCCGTGGAGGGGATCATCAGGCTGCCGTTGGCAAGTCCGGCAGCACTGTAGATGGCCACGGCAAAGCTGTTCCAGAAGAAGGAGATCAGGTAATAGGAGCCGAGTGAGGCAAGCAGGGGCATTCCGCGGGCTTTTGACAGCAGTATCGAGGTGAACAGGCCGTTGCCCGATCCGAAAAACGATTCGTACACTCCAAGGGGAAAGGCCAGAATACCGGTCAGGCGGCGCGAGAGGAGCGGCGCGCTTTCCGTGCGACCCAGCGTGGGATTGAATGCCACAACCACGACCAGAGCGATGATGATAAGGCCGATGACGCGCTGCAGGACATGGGTATCCACGCTGCGTACGATGGTGGTCCCGGCATAGGCGCCCGCAAGTCCGCACACGATCATGATCCTGATCAACGCCCAGTCCACGGCTCTGCCCTTCAGATAATTGCGGGCGGCGATCAGGGTCCAGGCTGCGCCGTTCAACTGGTTCGAGGCAATCGCCACCGGGAGGGGAAAGCCCAGGGCAAGCCAGACCGGAGTCGTCAGCATTGCTGCGCCGGCGCCGCTCATGGAGCTGAGCAGCGACGCCAGGAATGCGACTGAAAATACGATCGTGAACTGCATGCGGTCAGTTGGCTTTCCAAGGTCTGGTCATGGGGAGGAGTGTACCTGTATTTTTGACGAATTGCTTCAGTAATGTTTCAAACGATATCGACATGCCACCAATGGGCGTTTTCCCCTTGCCTGCACACCGAAACCATCTATAATCACACCATGATTCCGGAACGACTCAGACACGAACTCCAGCAACGCGTGGCAGACGCCGTCACCCCGCGCGAGGCGGCGGTGGACGTCATGAAGGAACTGCAGCGCCACTACGGCTGGCTGACCGACGAGGCGGTCGGAGAGGCGGCGGCGCTTTTGGGGCTCTCGCCGTTGCAGGTGGAGGAGCTGGCCACCTTCTACGAGATGATCTACCGACGTCCCGTGGGGCGGAACGTCATCCACGTCTGCGACTCGGTCTCCTGCTGGGCCATGGGGGGGAAAACGCTGCTGCGGCACATGGCACACCACCTGGGGATCGAACCCGGCCAAACCACCCCAGACGGCGCCGTTACCCTCCTCCCCTGTTCCTGCCTGGGCAACTGCGGCAACGGGCCGACCCTGATGATCGGCGAAACCATCCACCACCGCGTCACTCCGGACGCATCTCTGGCCATACTGGTCCAGGCTGCGGGCCAGGCCGAACCGTAGCTCAGACCTACCTTGCAAGCCCCACAAAGCGAAAGGGCACATCCCACCGGATGCGCCCTTTCTTTTGGTGCAGTTACTCCAAAAAGCGGGCTGTCAGGCCAGCTTGAAGTGCTCCACCAGACGCCGCAGTTCGTCCCCCATGCGGGAAAGGGCCTCGGCCGCCTCGGCCGTCTCGTGGGTCCCCTTGGAGGCCCCCTGGATCACATCTGAAATTTTATGGATGTTGGCGGTGATCTCGTTGGTGGTTGCCGTCTGCTCTTCCGCTGCCGTGGCGATCTGGCTGACCTGCATGGTCACGGCGTTGACCTGTTCCAGAATGGCCTGGAGCGAGGTCTCCAACTGGGCCGCCTCTGCCGCGCCCCGCTCGGTCCCCTTGACCCCTTCCTCCATGGAGACGATCGCCGATTTGGTTTCCTGTTGGATGGACTTGATCATTTCGCTGATTTCCCTGGTGGCGCGGGTCGTGCGCTCGGCCAGGGCGCGCACCTCGTCGGCAACCACGGCGAAACCGCGCCCCTGTTCACCGGCCCGGGCCGCTTCGATGGCCGCGTTCAACGCCAGCAGGTTGGTCTGATCGGCAATATCCTGGATGGTCCCTACAATGGCACCGATCTGGTCCGAACGCTCGCCCAGCGAGGCCACAATCCCGGCGTTGTCCCTGCTTCGCTCCCCCCGCTGGCGAATGCCTTCCACGGTGTGCTTGACCACCTCAAACCCCTGCCGTGTCGTGTCGGCCGCACGGTTGGCGCTCTCGGCCGCCAGATAACAGTTTTTGGCGATGTCCTGGCTCGTGGCCGCCATTTCTTCGCTGGCCACCGCTACGGTCCCCGCCTGGGCCGCCACTTCCTCGGTGCTCGCCGCCATCCGGCCGGCGGTATCGTTGAGCTGCACGGTCGCCGAAGCCAGGGTTGACGTAGTGCCGGCCACCCCTGTCACGGTATGGGCCAGTTTCTCAATAAACTCGTTCAGCCAGCGGGAAGCATGAGCCATCTCGTCCGTCCCCTTGATCTCCAGCCGCTTGCTCAGGTCCCCCTCGCCGGCTGCGATGTCATGCAGGCGGCCGATCAATTCGTTGTAGGATGTTTGCAGGATGCGCCAAAAGACCAGCGAAAGGATGTTGATCAGCAAAACGCCGGCAATCAGGGTGGCAACTGTGATGCCGAAGGTACGTCTGGAGAAACCGTCCAGTTCGGTGCGCTCCTCCTTCATATCCTTTTTGACCGCCTCCTTGGTCCCGGCAATCTGGTTCTTGATCTCACGCCACTTGGGGGTCTCCTTCGCCACCAGCAGTGCCACCGCCTCGTCCTGCCTGCCCTCCTGTGCCAGACGGATGACCTCTTCCTTGATCGCGGTCCCTTCCTGCCACAGGGCGGGCAGTTTCCCCAGGCGCTGGGCGTAATCCTTGAGATCCGCCGCGATGGTGGTGGCCTCTTTGTGGAGCTTCAGGAAATCCTCCGAAGCCTTTTTGTAATTGGCCATTGCCGTTCCGTCAGTCGGATTGAGGATGACATTGCGGACAGCCTGCTCGGTCTGGAGTCCCTGGGCCTGCATCTCGCTGACCGTAAAACCGAGGGCTTGGTACTTGTCGGTGTACACCTTGAAACGTTCCGTCGTCCCCGTCATGCCCCAGTAGGAGATGCACAACGTCAGCAGCAGCAGAATGGTTGTCAAAGCGGAATACACGGAGAATTTCCAGAACAGGTTGATGTTTCTGAAGAACAGCATACCGCCCCCTTGTAAAAACACATTTTGAGTTTAGTATATATAAATCATGGTTTACTTAGCACAAACGGCCTCTCTGTCGCAATGTTAATTAAAAACCATGACGCCATGATTATCTTGAAATGCACCCCAAACAACAGTAACGTACCCAACTGTCATGAAGCCGATCTTGCTGCAAAATGAACATGCCGAACGCTGCCCGACCCTCGATGAATACCGCAATGGGGGGGGCTTTGTCGCGCTCGCCACGGCCCTGGCCCACATGTCCCCCGACGACGTCCAGCAGGCCGTGATCGACTCCGGCATGCGGGGCCGGGGGGGCGCCGGCTTCCCCACGGGGAAAAAATGGTCTTTCGTTCCCCGGGACCTGGCGGGGCCGCGCTACCTGATCTGCAACGCCGACGAGATGGAGCCGGGCACCTACAAGGACCGGGTGCTCCTGGAGCACAACCCGCACCTGCTGGTG
>DATBXI010000037.1:0-2672 GCA_036514355.1 Desulfuromonadaceae bacterium | reverse complement strand
GGTGCAGCACACCGCGGATCAATATGCCGGCTACCGCACCGGCAATGGCCGGCCGAACCACCGAGGCGCAGCGGGCGCCGGCCGAGATCAGCACCGCCACCCCGACCAGGTCGCAGGGATTGGTGAGAAATCCGGCCATGCGGTTCAGCTCCAGGGTGGTGATGGCGCCTTCTTTCAGCAGATTGAGGGTGACGCCCATCATGGCGGTGCCACCGGCCAGATACTTGGTGGCAAGCGGCAACACGGCCACGGCCGGGAAGCCGATGAGCGCGAACAGGGGGGACAACGCGGTCTCGAGCAGGGCAATGGCCCCGATGGCCTTGAGGATGTTCACCAGGAAGATGGCCAGCACCAGGATGGGAATGGCGCCGATGATGACCTGCACCGCCTCCTGGCCGCCGACGATCATCAGATTGAGGGTCGTGGTCTTGCGCCCCTTGGCCGCCACGGCAACATACCCCTCCTCGGGCGGGGTCTGCTCCCCGGCCGAACGGGCAAACACGTAGTACGTCAGGGCAGCGGCCGCCAGGCCGCCAATAATGGAGGTCAGCAGGATGACCCCCAGGTTCAGTCCCGACGCCACCATGGGAAAGACCACATTGGCCTGGGACATGGTGAAGACCATGGCCAGGGTCGCGGCGATCTGCCGCCGTGCGGTGCCGTCCTTTTCCATGATTGACAGGGTGGCCAGGGGGGCGGCAAAGCTGACCAGCAGCAGTTGCAGGATGGCAAAGGCCCCGGCGCCCGGGATGCCGAACACCCGCAATACCGGCTGCACCAGGCGGGCGATCAGCGCCAGAAGGCCCCGCGCCTCCACCACCTTCATCAGGGCCATCATGATGACCAATACGGGCAGCAGCACGTAGAGCGCCAGGTCGAGGGCCGACTTTCCTGACAACAGTATGATCTTGACGATTTCCTCCAACGCGCCTCTCCTGCGGCACCCTGCCCGCCCTGGTTAAATTAGTGGGAAACCCAACCTGTCAGAACAGATCCAGGTTCTCCAGCGCCTTGAATGGCTGGTTGCCGAAATTCTGCCGTTCCTGCTTCCCCGCGGGCGCCGTCGGCTGCTCCTGCTGCGGCGGCTCACCGATCTCGTCCTCCACGCGCTCCACCTCCTGCTCCCCTTCCAGACCGTTGCACTTGAAGAAATAACGGTCGTACAAGCGGTGGTGCGCCGTCCAGCGGGACGTGCTGGCGCTTTCCCTGGCCATGTGGCTGCGGATGCCGTTGATCTTGGAGTCCATGTCGTCCAGGTAGTTGAGGATGGTGGCCTCCACGGTCTTGGGGCGCTTGGGGGAGCCGTACTCGTACAGGCCGTGATGGGAGAGCAACATGTGCTTGAGCAGCATGGACAATTCCCGCGGAAAACCGTCCACGAGGCGGATCTTCTCCTCCACCAGCTCCACGCCGATGGTGATATGCCCCAGGAGCTTGCCTGCGTCGGTGTAGTCGAAGGCCCGTTCAAAGCTCATCTCGTGGGTCTTGCCCACATCGTGCAGGAGCGCCCCCACCACCAGCAGATCCTCGTTGAGCCCCTCGTAGAGGGGTACAATGGTCTTTACCAGCTTGACCAGGGCCAGGGAGTGCTCCAGGAGTCCCCCCAGGTAGACGTGATGCATCCCCTTGGCAGCCGGGGCCTTGCAATAGAGCGCCATGAGCGGCTCATCGGCCAGAAATGCCTCCATCAGCCCCCGCAGGTGCGGGTTCACGATCGCGGCCACCACCGCTGCCAGCTCCTGCCACATCTCTTCCCGGTCCCGCGGCGATTCGGGCAGGAAATCCGCCAGATCCACCTGGTCCTCGGCCATCCGGCCGATCTCGGCCACCACCACCTGCAGCTTGTTCAGGTAGACCGAGGCCTTGCCCCGCACCTGGACGAAGTCGTCCCGTTCGAAGAGCTTATCCAGGCTGTCCACGTTGTCCCAGATCTTGGCGTCCACCTCGCCGCTCTTGTCCATCAGGCGCAGGTTCATGTAAGGCTTGCCGTTCTTGGCCATGGCCATGATCTTGTCCTTGACCAGGAAAACGGCATTGACCGGGTCCCGGTCCTTGATATCAACGACGAACTGTTTTGCCACGTGGCACTCCTTTACCAGTAGTCAACTGTACTAATAACCGTCAAAAGCAACTCTCACAGAGCACACAGAGCTCACGGAGAAAAGCATTGCATCAATGTTGAATTGAAACCGTTACGTTTATTAACTCGAAGTTCTCTGTGTCTCCGTGAGCTCTAGCGAACGAAGTGAGCGAGTGAGAGACCGCTTTTGACGTTCACATGCCGTGAGGCGCACGACTATCGGCAGCCAGCCTGGCTGCGATGGTATCCGCGATCTTGATCCCGTCGATGGCCGAGCTCATGATGCCGCCGGCGTATCCGGCCCCTTCGCCCGCCGGGTACAGCCCCCGCACGCCCGGCGACTCGTACCGCTCGTTCCGCAGTATCCGCACCGGCGCCGAAGTGCGCGATTCGATGCCGATCAGGGTGGCCTCGGCCGTGACGAACCCGCGCAGCGTGCGGCCGAAGACCGTGATCCCCTCCCGCAGGGTCTGGACGATGAACGCGGGCAGGGTGGCCGCCAGGTCGGTCTCGACGATGCCGGGGCGGTAGGTGGTCGTGGCCCGCCCCGCGCCCGGCATGCCCATGAAACCCAGCAGGTTCTGGGCCGGAG
>DATBXI010000036.1:0-3201 GCA_036514355.1 Desulfuromonadaceae bacterium | reverse complement strand
ACGGCAGCGTGGTTCCCTTCTCCTTCGGCACCGTCGCCAGCGGCGCCGTATCACGCGGCCACCGTTTCATGGCCAACACCACCTTCCCGGTGCGCGATTTCGCCCACTACCTGGAGGAGTGCGAGCGCCACTTCGTCATCCCCGACCCGGAGCGACGCAGGGAGATCATCCGCCGGGAGACCCACCGGGTGGCCGAGGCATTTGGCGGGCGCTTGCTCCCGGACGAGGGGCTCCTGGAAGAAGTCACCTATCTGGCCGAATATCCCAGCGCCGTAGCCGGCACCTTTTCCGCCGAGTTCCTCAAGGTGCCCAAGGAGGTGCTGATCACCTCCATGCGCAGCCACCAGCGCTACTTCTCCATCGTGGACGGCGCAGGGAAGCTGATGCCCGGCTTCATCACCATCAACAACACCCTGACCGAGGACCCGACGGTGGTGGTCAAGGGGAACGAGCGGGTGCTGCGCGCCCGTCTCTCCGATGCCCGTTTCTTTTTCGAGGAGGACCAGAAGGTCAAGCTGGCGTCTCGCGTCGAGTCGCTGAAGAACGTGGTCTACCAGCAGCGGCTAGGCACCTCCTTTGAAAAGATGGAGCGTTTCCAGGCCCTGGCCGTGGAGTTGGCCGACCAGTTCAACCCCGCCGTCAAGGGGCAGACCAGCGACGCCGCCTACCTGTGCAAGGCCGACCTGGTCTCGGGCATGGTGGGGGAATTTCCCGAGGTGCAGGGGATCATGGGGCGGGAATACGCCCTGCTGGAGGGGATCGATCCGGCCGTGGCCACCGCCATTGCCGAGCATTACCTCCCCACCCAGGCCGGTGGTGAGCTGCCTGCATCCGACATCGGTGCCTTTGTCTCCATCGCCGACAAGCTGGACACCATCTGCGGCTGCTTCGGCGTCGGCCTGATCCCCACCGGCTCCGCCGACCCCTACGCCCTGCGGCGCTCAGCCATCGGCATCATCAATATCATCATGGACAAGGGATACCGCCTCTCCCTGTGCGCCTACATCGACAGGGCGCTGCGGCTTTTGGAGAACAAGCTCGCCCGCCCGGCGGACGCCGTCAGGGCCGATGTGCTGGAGTTCTTCCGCGGCCGCTTCGTCAACCTGCTGGGAGAACAGTACCCCTCGGACGTGGTGGATGCCGCCATTTACGCCGGGTTCGACGACCTGGTGGAAGCGGCGGCCCGCATGGCGGCCCTGGCCGAATTCAAGAATCACCCGGACTTCGAGCCCCTGTCCGTGGCCTTCAAGCGGGTCGGCAACATCATCAAGACAGGCACCGATGCGCCGGTGGACCCGGCCCTGTTTCAGGATGAGGCCGAAGGTGCACTCTATCAGGCCTTCCAGGGTGTCAAGAGCACGGTGGACACCCAGGTAGCAGCAGGGGCCTGGCTGGCGGCCCTGACGGCGATCGCCGCCCTGCGCGGCACCGTGGATACCTTCTTCGACAAGGTCATGGTCATGGCCGAGGACGAGCGGGTCCGCACCAACCGCCTGGCCCTGTTGACCGCCATTGCACGCATGTTCGGACGGATCGCCGATTTTGCACGGATTGCATGATGGGATGTCAAACAACGGTGTTTGACAAGCCTTCTTCGGAATAGCTTCCTACCACACGAAGGACGAAAGGTACCCGTATGTCATTTACCACGCGCATACTCCTGGGCAATGCCGTTGTCATCTGCATCACCGTGATCCTCATGACCGTCCTGAGCCCCCCGAACCACCTGCTGGTCAACCTGGGCATCGGGGTGTTCATGCTGATCGGTTCATCCGCCATCCTGGGATGGCTCAGCAGCAGGGCCTTCACGCCGCTCACCACCCTCACCAAGGCCCTGGAACAGGCCGCAGCGGGCGACCTTTCCGTGCGGGTGGCGGATGCGGGATTCGGCGAGATCGCCCGCCTGGGGGCGGCGTTCAACACCATGATGAGCGATATGAACAAGGCCATGCGCCAGTTCTTCTCTGTGGCGGATATCGTGCGCGACTCGGTCGGCATGGTCAGTTCCACCACCGCTTCCATGGCCCTGGCGGCCGAGGACGTGGCCATGCAGGCCGGCACCATCGCCACGGCCAGCGAAGAGATGTCCGCCACGTCGGGCGACATTGCCCGCAACTGCCTGTATGCGGCGGAAAACGCCCAGAAGGCGGTGGAGCAGACCCACACCGGCTCCCAGATCGTCCAGCACAGTGCACAGCTGATGGAGAACATCGCCCAACGGGTGAACGAATCCTCCCAGACCGTGGAGAGCCTGGGACAACGCTCCGACCAGATCGGCGCCATCGTCAATACCATTCAGGACATCGCCGACCAGACCAACCTGCTGGCTTTGAATGCCGCAATCGAGGCGGCACGGGCCGGAGAGCAGGGACGCGGATTCGCCGTGGTGGCCGATGAGGTGCGCGCCCTGGCGGAACGCACGACCAAGGCAACCAAAGAGATCAGCGCCATGATCAAGACCATCCAGGGGGAGACCCAGACGGCGGTGGGCTCCATGTCCGAGGGGGTGGCGGAGGTCAAGCGGGGCACCGACGAGACGGCCCGTTCCGGGGAGGCCCTGGAGGATATCCTCAACAAGATCAACGAACTGACCATGCAGGTCAGCCAGATCGCCACCGCCGCCGAGGAGCAGACCGCCACCACCAGCGAGATCACCCAGAACATCCAGATGATCACCGACGTGGTCAACCGCAACGTGGAAAACGCCCGGACCACCACCAATGCCACGGAAAAGCTGGCCCAGCAGGTGGACCAACTGCACACGCTGGTGGGACACTTCCGCCTGGCAAACGCCCTGGAGTGGGACCCGTCGTTCGCGACAGGGGTTGAACGGTACGACAACGCCCACAAGGTGCTCTTCAAAATGGTCAACGACCTGCACGACGCCATGCAGCAGAAACGGAGCAAGGAGGCCATCGGCCAGATCCTGAACAGCCTGGCGGAGTACACGGTCAACCACTTTGCCGACGAGGAACGGAGCTTTGCCCAGACCAATTACCCGGAAGAGGCGCAGCACAAGCAGCTCCACAAAAAGCTGGTGGATCAGGTGGTCGAGTTGCAGGGTAAATTCAGTTCCGGTCAGACGCTGCTCACCCAGGATGTGATCACCTTCCTGCAGGACTGGCTGATCAACCACATCAAGGGCGTGGACAAGCGGTATGGCCCGCACCTTACCAAGAACGGAATCAGATGATAGCGATT
>DATBXI010000035.1:0-3923 GCA_036514355.1 Desulfuromonadaceae bacterium | reverse complement strand
GGGGGTCGGCCTGGCCGCCATGGACTGCGCCACCCGCTACGCCACCGAACGGGTCCAGTTCGGCCAGAAGATCAGCAGCTTCCAGGCCCTGCAGTGGATGATGGCCGACGGCTACACCGAGCTGGAGGCGGCCAGGTTGCTGCTGATGAACGCGGCCTTCCGCAAGGAGAACGGCAAGCCCTTTGCCAAGGAGGCCTCCATGGCCAAGCTGTACGCCACCGAGGCCGCCAACCGGGCCTGTTACAAGGCGATGCAGATGCTGGGGGGGTACGGTTACACCCAGGACTTCCCGGTGGAGCGCTACACCCGCGATGCCCGCATCACCTCGATCTACGAGGGGACCAGCGAGATCCAGCGGGTGATCATCTCCCGGGAGATCCTGCGGAATTTTGCCTGATCGAATCTTCTTACCGCAGAGGACGCAGAGGACACGGAGGGAAATCAAAGGCGCTTTTACAGGGATACACAGGATTAACGGGATGAATCCAAACCTTTATCCTGTCCATCCCTGTTAATTTGTTTCCTGTTTTTCCTCTGCGCACTCTGCGTCCTCTGCGGTGAACAAGCCTTTTAAGGAGGTACGCATGAGCACGAGTAAGCGCATCACCCTGCAGCAGGCGGCCGAGGTCGTCAAGAACGGCTCCAGCCTCACCTTTTCCGGCTTCACCATCTGGCGGCGCCCCTTTGCCCTGGTGTACGAGCTGATCCGCCAGCAGCGCCGTGGGCTGCACCTGATCGAGGTCAACGGCGGCCCCCAGACCGAGTTCCTGGTCGGGGCCGGCTGCGTGGACATCTGGGAGTCGTGCTGGGTCGGACACGAGCTGTACGGCAAGTACGGGGCCAACCTCTCCCGCAAGGTGGGCGAAAAGGGGATCATCGTGGAGGATTACAGCCACGCGGAGATGATGTTCCGCTTTGCTGCGGCCGCTTCCGGCTCGGCCTACGCCGTTACCCAGACATCCCTGGGGACCGACATCCATAACCCGGAATACGACATGCTCGGCAAGGCCGGGCTGCGGGACGGCAGGAACCCCCGCATCGCCCGCCACAAGTACCAGTTCACGGACGACCCCTTCTTCGGCTCCGGGGCCCAGGTGCTGATACCGGCGGTTAAGGTGGACGTGGCGGTCATGTGCGTGCAGCAGGTGGGTGAAGAAGGGACGGTGCGGGTGGGGGGGCAGTACTATTCCGACCCCGAGGCGGCGCGGGCCGCGGACATCACCATCGTCATCGCCGAGGAGATCGTGCCCGAGGAGTACCTGCGCCGGGAGGCCGACCGCAACGCCATTCCCACCTTTGACGTGGACTACATCGTCGAATGCCCCTTTGCCGGGCATCCCACGGGCATGTTCGGCCGCTACGACGTGGACGGCGCCTTTCTCAAGGACTTCTACGGCCGTACCCGCACCCAGGAGGGGTTCAATGACTTTGCCAAAGAGTGGATCTTCGGCCTGGACCACCACACGTACCTGGAGAAGCTGGGGTGGCCGCGCATGATGAAGCTCAAGGCCAACACCGCGCTCAACTACAGCCCCCGCGACACGAAGGGAGGGAAGTGATATGGAAAGGGAGTACGCAAAACCGGAAGAATTCGGCCTGGCCGACCTGCTCTGTTGCGCCGCGGCCCGCGAGGTGGCGGACCACGAGATCGTCTTTGCCGGCACCGGCCTCCCCATGGTGGCCATCATGCTGGCCCAGCGGACCCATGCCCCCAACCTGAAGCTGATCTTCGAGGCCGGCACCCTGGATGGACGGCCCCCCGAACTCCCCACCTCGGTGGGGGATGCCCGCTGCGAGATGGGCGCATCCCGCTCCTCGGGGTTGTACGACGCCTTCAGCATCGCCCAGCGCGGCATGGTGGACCTGGGCTTCCTGGGCGGGGCCGAGGTGGATGAGTACGGCAACGTCAACACCACCTGCATCGGCGACTACCTGGCACCGGAGCTGCGCCTGACCGGCAGCGGCGGCAATCCGGACATCAATTCCTTCGCCCGGCGCACGGTCTTCATCATGGTGCACGAGAAACGGCGCTTCGTGCCCAACGTCAGCTACATCACCAGCCCCGGCTGGCGGGTGAAGAAATGGCCGGGCGGCGACATTGTCCACCGCCGCGAGCTGTACGGCAGCGCCTACCGCGGCGGCCCCAGCGCGGTGATCAGCACGGCCGGTGTGTTCCGGTTCGACGCGGAGAGCGGCAGGATGTACCTGGACACCTGTCATGCGGGCAAGACGCCCGCAGAGATCCGGGAGATGTGCCAGTTCGACCTGGACATCTCGCGGGTGAGCGGCGAAACCAAACCGCCGACTCGGGAGGAACTGCGCATCATTCACGAGGTGCTCGACCCGGACGAGATCTTCATTCCCAAGGTAAAGAAGGGGTAACTGGTGCATCGGAATGCCATGGAGGACTTTCAGCGAGACATCTCCTATCGCCTGCTGAAACGGGAAGACGGGCACCTGGCCCTGACCGCCACCCTGAGAGACTGTTTTCACGACATCGAGATGCAGATCCTGGTGGACGGCGAGACCCTGGCAATCACCTCTGCGCAGGTGGATTTCAGGAAATCTCCCTCCGCCGACTGCCCCAACGTCTCGAAGCGCCTGGCCGGGCTGATCGGCGTCATCATCGGAAAGGGGCTCAACCGCAAGCTGATGGAGGTTCTGGGAGGGGGCGAGGGGTGCGGCAACCTGCGCAACCTGCTGCTGGGACTCCTTCCCCTGGCCATGAACGTCAAGGCCAGCGCCGGTATCCGGGACGAGCGGGAGATGCTCGACACCATCCACGAAAAACTGCTCGGCACCTGCGCCGGCTACGCCAATCCGGTTCGACGCACGGCACACTAGCGATACCTTCCATCGTGGCGGCATGCAAAAGGGTTAACCTCCGGGAGAGGTTAACCCTTTTGTCGTTGGGTCGGTGCGGTGCCCGTGCAGGAATTTATCGGACCGACAGGTTATTGTAACGTGGGAAAAAGGTCAGACTGCAAATCCGTATTTGACGAGCATGCCGTGGAGATCGCCTTCGGTCAGCGGTTTCACCATATAGTCGGTGCAGTCCCCCTCGATCAGCGCCTCTATCATATCCCCGGGTGAGCCGAGCGACGTGGTCATGATGATGACCGAGCGCGCATCCCCCGTTATGCCGGCTTCCGACTCCAGGGCGCGTATGCGCTTGAGGGCTGCCTGGCCGTCCATTTCAGGCATGATAATATCCAGCAGCACCAGGGAAAAGGGTGCGCCTCCCCGCAGCGCCTTTTCGAAACAGCTCACGGCCTGAAGGCCGTTTTCCGCCTTGGTAACATCCGTGATCCCCTGGATTGAGAGCATAATCTCCAGGGTTTCGGCGATCATGGCATCGTCATCCACGACCAGGAATTTCTGCCCTCGCTTCATAAATCCTCCCACTGGTAGCCGCACATCCCAACCGCGCCCGTCGCTCTACCGCCCGATGACGCGCCGATCCCTGCCAAGATATACCCTATTTTGCGGAATATGGGAACCGAATAGAGAACATCACGCCCCGCCACGCGCAAATTGACGCTCGATTCAAGCCTGCTGCCGGCGCGCTATCGAGAGATCCGGTAGAACAGCAGGCCCAAATACTCTTTCAGCGCAGTTGCCGTGCTGGAAAGGGCACCCGCGTTCGGCAAACAGTCGGTCCAGTGGGATGGGGGCGCCCCGCCCGCCATGAACTGGGTCGGTACGGGCGTTACCGGCATCCCCGCCTGCTGAAACGCCAGCAGGGAACGGCGCATATGATAGGCGGAGGTCACCAGCAGGGGGTGACGGAAACCGCGTTGCATGACGATATCCCGGCAATACAAGGCGTTTTCCCGCGTATCCCGGCTTTGGGATTCAAGCAGCACTTGGCTCTCCTCGACGCCGAGATCGACAAGAAAACGCCTGATGACCGGTGCCTCGGG
>DATBXI010000034.1:0-11518 GCA_036514355.1 Desulfuromonadaceae bacterium | reverse complement strand
CCGCCGTATCGGCGTGCATGGGATGGATGCCGAAGGCGGGATAGACCCCCTCGTGACGCTGGGCGATGGCCGCCATGCGTCCCCAGTCGCGGGGGTGGACCCCCGGCACCACGAAGCGCGTCACCCCTGCCGCAGCAGCCGCCTCCAGGACCTGCGGCAGCCGGGCGGCAAAGCGCTCCTGGTCCAGATGGCAATGGGTGTCGATCAGGCCGGAGACATCTTCGGATTGCAAATATGGCTGGTTCGGATACACTGCGGATCATTCCTCCGGAGTCATGGCCATGCACCGCGATCAGACACCCGAACTCTCCATCATCGTGCCGGTCCTCGACGAGGCCGCCGAAGTGACGGCGCTGCTGGAAAACCTTTCCCTCCAGCAGGGCATCCGCTTCGAGCTGATCCTGTGCGACGGCGGGTCCCGGGACGCTACGCTGGACCTGGCAACGGAGCAGGCGGCAAACAGCCCCTTTACCCTGCGCTGCATCCGTGCGCCCCGGGGGCGCGGCCATCAGATGAATGCGGGCGCGGCCCAGGCCAGGGGCGACCTGCTGCTGTTCCTGCATGCCGATTCCCGCTTTCCGGACGCCTCTGCCCTCTGTACTGCCGTTGCTGCGTACAGGGAACGCCTGGGCAGTTCACCGGTCGCGGCCCGCTTTGCCCTCCGCTTCCGCAGGAGCGACGCCTCCCCCTCGCTGGCCTACCGGTACTACGAAGCCAAGGCCCGCCTGGACCGCAGCGACTGCATCCGTGGCGACCAGGGGTTCCTGCTTTCGCGCCGGTTCTTTTTGCAGCACCTGGGCGGCTTTGACACCTCGCTCCCCTTCTACGAGGACGTCAGCCTCGGCCTCGCTGTGGAACAACACGGCGCCTGGATACTGTTGCCGGCAGAGATCACCACCTCGGCCCGCAGGTTTGAGGCGGAAGGGCTCTGCCAGCGGCAGGTGGTCAACGCCATCATCGTCAATGCCGCGGTGGTGGGGTGGACCGAGCTTTTCAGCGCCCTGCCCGGACTCTACCGTTGCCATGCCGAAACCGGCCGGCTCCTGCTCCACCCGCTCATGGCGGGCATCCACACCCTGCTCAACGGCCATGACCGTGCCTGGCTGCGGACCTTCTGGCGCGCCACGGGCCGGCACGTTGCGGCGAACGCCTGGCAGCTCTTCTTCTGGCTGGATGTAGCCCGCGCCTTCCGGGCCGGCTGCGAGGTGGAGCCCCACTGCCTCGGCTTCTACCGGCAACGCCTGGCATGGCTGTTCCATACCACGCCTGCGGCCGTGGCAGCCGCGCTCCTTGTCCGGCTCTGGTCCACTTGGCTGCGGATCCGCGGTCCCCGCTAGTGCCGTGTAACACTTCTATTTTTATAACTGATAAGTGCTGATCTTCCGCTAACAAAAATCTCCCTCCCCTTCAAGGGGAGGGCTGGGGTGGGGATGGGGTAAGTCAGGCGCCAAAACAACCCCATCCCCCTCCTGACCTCCCCCTTGAAGGGGGCGGAACCTAATCAGCTCCCCCTTCCCTTGCGGGATGGAGCTGAGGGAAGGGGACCCCAGGCGTCACAAAAACCACCCGAACAGGCTCACCACCCGCTCCAGTATCCTCGTCGGCAAGCCACGGCGGGCGTGCTCGTCGAGGGCTATCAGCCGGGCGTCCGCCATGTCCTCCAGAAGCAGCCGGCGGATCTGACCCCCGAACGCCGCGCTGTCGATGATCCCGTTGATCTCGAAGTTGCGGTGAAAGCTGCGCTGGTCCAGGTTGGCCGACCCAAGCACCGTCCGTTCCCCATCGATCAGCATCACCTTGGCATGCAGGATCTCCCGCTCCAGCTCGCAGATCTCCACCCCTTTCCTGAGCAGGGGGCCGTAGTAGCTGCGGCCCAGCAACCGCACCAGCGGCACGTCACTGCGCGCAGGGAGCAGCAGGCGCACCCGCACGCCGCGGCGCACCGCACGCAACAGGGCGCGGATGACGCGGGGACCGGGGACGAAATAGGGGGTGGCGATGAGAATTTCCTCGGAAGCTGAGGCAATGTTGACCAGAAAGGCGCTGTGGATATAGGAACGGCGGTGGTGGGGTCCGCCGCTGACGATGGCCACGTTTGCCTGCCCGTGCCGCTGGGACGGGGCTTCGGCTTCATACGGGGCAAAGGCGAACCGGGGCGCTTCCCCCCGCTCCATCAGCCAGGTCTCGGAGAAGATCCGAACCAGCTCGGCCACGGCATTCCCCGAAATGCTGAACCCCACGTCGTGAAAACGCTGCATGCCCTCCGCACGCCCCGCATATTCGTCGCCGATGTTGAATCCCCCCAGAAAGGCCAGGGTACCGTCGATCACCGCCATCTTGCGGTGGTCCCGCTTGTCGAACCAGCGCACGCCGCGCCTGAAGGAGGGGACATTGAAGGGGAGCAGCTCGACGCCGTGGTGCGCCAGGTTCTTGAAATAAGCGGAAGGGGTTTCGACGCAGCCGATGTAGTCGTAGATGAGGAAGACGCGCACGCCGCGCCGGGCGGCCTCGGCCAGTTCCGCGGCAAATGCCGCGCCGCTCCGGTCGTCACGGATGATGTAGTATTCCACGAGGATGAATCGCTTGGCCGAGCGGAGCGCTGCGTGCAGCGAGCGGAAGAATCCCGGGCCGTCGGCACAGAGCACCACCCGGTTGCGGCGATAGGTGACCGGCAGGGTTGAGGGGCGAATACGCTGCAAGCGGCGCATCATCCTCAGCAGGCGGTCTTTTTGTTTGAAACGGCCTGTGCTCATCGCTCCCCCACAGGCTGCGCGCGGACCATTGGCCGCGCTGCGTTTATGGGTTCATCCCAAAACCGACAACTTAGAACGTGTTCGTAAACCTCTTTCGCGCCCGGATTTGGGGCAGATTTTCCTGGCCTGATTGAGTAAAACCGCAGGCGTAGCAGGGCTACGTCGAGGATTTTACGATTGAGGGACAGGGAAAGATGCCCTGAAGACGGGATGCGAGTTTATTGAACGAACACCTTCAGTTTGCCCACACCGCCAATCTCGGCCTCCATCACGTCCCCCGCCCGCACCGGCCCCACGCCCGACGGGGTGCCGGTCAGGATCACGTCCCCCGGCTCCAGGGTGAAGATGCCGGAAATATGGGCGACGATCTGCGGCACGCGATGGATCATGGCGGCCGTGGTGCCGTTCTGGCGCAGCTGGCCGTTCACCCGCAACTGCAGGGTGAGATCGTGGGGGTCCGCGATCAGCGAGGTGGGCACGAAATCCGACAGGGGGCAGGAGGTGTCGAATCCCTTGGCGATGTCCCAGGGGAGCCCCTTGGACTTGAGCCGGTCCTGCACGTCCCGCAGGGTCATGTCGATGGCCACGCCGAAACCGGCCACATGTGCCATGGCCTGCTCGGCCGACACGCCGCGGCACTCCCTGCCGATCAGGAGCGCCAGTTCGACTTCGTGGTGGCACTCCTGGGACCAGGACGGGATCCGTACCGCGGCCCCGTCAGGAATGATCGCCGTGGCCGGCTTCATGAAGATGACCGGCGCGGCCGGCACCTCGTTGCCCAACTCCCGGGCATGCTCGGCATAGTTGCGCCCCAGGCAGACGATCTTGCCGATAGTGTACTCCTGGTTGGTTGACGGAATCCGTGCGATTTTCATATGAGGCTCTCCCCGGTCATCTCTTTCGGCTGGGCAATCCCCAGCATCTTCAGCATGGTGGGGGCGATGTCCGCCAGCCGCCCCCCTTCGCGCAGTCTGGCCGCCTTGCGGCTGTCATCCACCAGGAGCAGCCAGACCGGATTGGAGGTGTGGGCCGTGAACGGCTCGCCGTTGTCCCCCACCATCTGCTCGGCATTGCCGTGGTCGGCGGTGATCAGCACCGCCCCCCCCTTTTCCCGTACCTTGGCCACGAGCCTGCCAACGCAGGCATCCACCGCCTCCACCGCCCGGACTGCCGCCTCCTCGATGCCGGTGTGCCCCACCATGTCGCAGTTGGCGAAATTGAGGATGATCACGTCGTAGGCATCCCGGTCCAGGCGCGCCAGCAGTTCGTCCGTGACCGGGTAGGCGCTCATCTCCGGCTTCTGGTCGTAGGTGGCCACCTCCTTGGGGGACGGTATCAGGCAACGCTCCTCACCGCGGAAGGGAGTCTCCACCCCGCCGTTGAAGAAGAAGGTGATGTGGGCGTACTTCTCGGTCTCGGCGATGCGCAACTGCTTCAAGCCATGGTCGGCCAGGACGTCGCCCAGGATGTTGGTCAACGCCTCGGGGCCGAAGGCGAGGGGAAGACCGAAGGTGGCGTCGTACTCGGTCATGCACACATAGGAGGAAAGACCGGGGCGGCAGCGGCGTTCGAACCCGTCGAAGCCCTCCAGGGCTACGGCCCGGGTGATCTCCCGGGCCCGGTCGGAGCGGAAATTGAAGAAGATGAAACCGTCACCGTCCTTGATGGTGCCCACCGGAGCGTTGTCCCGGCAGATCACGCAGGGAACCACGAATTCGTCGTTCACCCCGGCCTCGTAGCTCAGGCGGATCGCCTCGGCCGAGGAGGAGCGGAACTCCCCGATGCCGCACACCATGGCGTTGTAGGCCTGCTCCACCCGTTCCCAGCGGTTGTCCCGGTCCATGGCGTAGTAGCGCCCCATCACCGTGGCGATCCGGCCGCACCCTATCCTGGCGATTTCCGCCTCAAGCTGCTCCAGGTAGGCGATCCCGCTCTGGGGCGGTGTGTCGCGGCCGTCCAGCAGGCAGTGCACGAAGACCTCCCGTACCCCCTCCCGTTTGGCCAGCGCCAGCAGCGCATACAGGTGGGTGTTGTGGGAGTGCACCCCGCCGTCGGACAGAAGCCCGGCCAGGTGCAGGCGGCCGCCGCCGGCCTTGGTCCTGGCGATGCAGTCCAGCAGCACCGGGTTGGTGAAAAAGTCGCCATCCTGGATCGATTTGGTGATGCGGGTCAGGTCCTGGTACACCACCCGGCCGGCACCGATATTGAGGTGCCCCACCTCCGAATTGCCCATCTGGCCGTCGGGCAGCCCCACCGCCATGCCCGAGGTGTGCATCTCCACGTGGGGATACTCGGCCAGCAGGCGGGTCAGGTTCGGGGTGTTTGCCCGGGCAACGGCGTTGTGGGCCGGGTCGGGGTTGATCCCCCACCCGTCGAGGATCATCAGCAGGAGCGGCTTTTTAGGCATCGTGATCTCCAAAGTTTTTTATTTCTTCGTTATAAACTTTTGCTGCTTCTTCGTCTCTATCGTCTTGATGCTCTCCGCTACCGGCAATTCTTCCGGCATAGTGCCGCCAAGTTCTTTGATAGTCTGGCGGACCTTGGCGCCCACCTCCCGATGAGTCTGGTTTGCCTTAGCCTTTCCGGTTACCCTCTCACGGCGCAGTTTCTCTTCGGTCTGGGTGGCACGAAAAAGATTGGCCGCCAGTTCAGTACTGCCCATGTGATCCAGGATATGTTGACTCTTCTTGAGTCCTTTGTGACGGTGAATGGCTTGGGCATTTATCCCGCCGTATAACCCCATATAGCCATGATTCTGAAAGATGGCGTAATCCTTTGGCTCCACAACACCAGCATCTTTTGCTGCATCTGCAAGCTTGGTGTTATGCCGCCGCATCTCCTCCCTCAGCAAGAGCCGCCGATCCTCTTCCAGTGCCTCCTCAGCCAGTTCTTGCCGCCGTGTCTGCACCGCAAAATATGTCTGCCCCAACGCAACAATTTCTTTGCCCGGATCAGCGTTCTGCACCACAAGGTAACAGGCATAGCGGGAAAGAAGCACGGTTTTTACTTCACGGCGGCCACCTTTACCGATTTCGATCATTTCGGTGATGTCAACGAAATGATCGTCTACCCGTTGCCCGCTGTTAAAGCATGCCATTCGGGCTTTTCCGAGGACTTGTTCAAAATTCCGGTAATCAGAATAATCGAGCACCACGGCGAAATCTCTGCTCGACCAGTATTCATTCCCAGCTTCGTTAGTCCGTTTGATCCTCTCGAATGGAGAAACGTGGGTATCTTTCATCAAGCCCTTTGTAACGCGTTTAGCCATGGAAGGCCCCCTCATTGCGGCATAATCCCTGGAAATCGCATCCGCCGCACCGTTCAATGCTAATTTAGTGTTTTGCTTTCGTGGGCGGCCCACCTCCGCTTATCTCTCCGATTATCTCCATCGTCCGGACGCTGACCGTGCAGACCCGCATCAACAGCTCGATCACCTGCTCTTTATAATCGGCAAATCGATAGGTATTGAACTTCTCGGCGATGGTCGGGTCAGACGGCTTCTTCTCCTTGTACTGGTCCAGCACCCATTCCAGGGCCGAACGGTTGCCGAGCCGGTACTCCCAAGCGCTTGCCGGCACACCGGCCAGCGTCGTCTGCTCGTCAAGGATGATCCGGCCGGCCTCCTTGTCGGCCTTGAGTTTGGCTTTGGGGACCTTGGCGTAAGCGGTCTGGTTCTCCCGCACGAAGTCGGCAGGCAGTGACTGTTGCCCTTTCTTTGTCTTGGACGCATATTCCAGCGGCAATTCGTGGATCACACCGACCGGCTCGTGAACCGCCTCGATCCGCTCCAGCGGGTATGGCTCCACGTCAACACCTGAAACATTCAATGGTGATACGGCTCACCATTGATGATCGTGAACGCCCGGTAGATCTGCTCCAGCAGGAACACCCGCACCATCTGGTGAGTAAAGGTCATCCGGGAGAGCGCAAGCAGCCTTCCCCGGCGGCGGAACTCCTCGGAGAAGCCGTAGGCCCCGCCGATGGCAAAGGCCAGCTCAGGAGCACCGCTGTCCCGCTGTTTGGCGATGTAAGCGGCCAGGGCAGGCGAATCCATCTGCTCGCCCCGCTCGTCCAGCAGCACCAGGGTCGCGTTGGGCGGGATCTGCCGTTCCAGGCGCTCGCACTCGCGCCGCCGCTGCTCTTCCGCCTCGGCACCCTTCTCGTCACGGACATCAATCAGTTCCAGCGGGCAGTAGCGCCGGATGCGGCCGCCGTAGTCGGCCAGAGCCTCCTTGACCCAGGCATCGCGGCTCTTGCCGACCCAGAGCACGCGGAGCTTCAAAAATTATCCTGCCTGCGGGCGGCGCGGATATCCTCCGGCAGTTCCAGCTCCGGCGCCATATCCCACAGGCCGTCCAGGTCGTAGTAGCTCCGGAGCGGGTCGTGGAAGATGTGCACCAGCACGTCGCCATAGTCGATGACGATCCACTTCCCCTCGCTGGCGCCTTCGATATCCAGCACCTTGCCGTACTTCTTGAGTCCGGTGCGGATGTTGTCGGCAATGGCCTGGTTCTGCTTGTCCGAGCCACCCGAGATGATCACCAGATAATCGGCAATGGATGAGACCCGGGAGATGTCCAGCACCCGGATGTCGAAGGCCTTCTTGTCGAAGGCCAGTTCGGCGCATCTGCGGGCACGTTCCCCGGCGGTCATGGTCTGTTTTTCTGCTGCTTTCGTCCTTGTTACGGGCATGCGTTATAGATCCTTTGCTCCTTGATATACGCCTCCACCGCGGGTGGGACGAGGTAGGTGATGGAACGCCCGGCACCGGCCAGGCAACGGATTTCGCTGGATGAGATCCCTAGCAGGCTGGCGCTCGGGAAATAGACCCGCTCCCCCGACTGGTGCGTCAGTTCGCGGGATGCCGCTGCATACCTGAATTCACCCCTGATGGCGTCCGGCAGGGCCGCCAGCGGGTCCGTGACCGGGCAGCCGGGCCGCTCAACCACGATCAGGCTGCTGGTGCGGAATATCTCGGCGTAGCAGTGCCACTGGCCGATCTCCAGGAACGAGTCGCTGCCGATGATGAAGAACAGCCCGGCATCGGGATGCTCGGCACGGAAACGGCCAATGGTGTCGATGGAGTATGACTTGCCCGGCCGCTGCCCCTCGATGTCGGACAGTTCGAAGCCGGGATTGCCGGCAATGGCCAGGCGGACCATGTGACAGCGCCGCTCGAAGGGCACTTCCCCGGCCAGCGGCTTGTGGGGCGGATCGGCGGCCGGGATGAAAAGCACCCGGTCAAGGGTGCACGCCTCCCGCGCCTCTTCCGCGATCCGCAGGTGGGCCAGGTGTACCGGGTTGAATGTGCCCCCCATCAGGCCGATGCGCATTGCCGTAGCCTCTGCATCACGGATTTCGTCACAGTATGGCCGGTTTCAGCAGCGTGCCCGTGACAGGCAGTTGGTAGACACCGGGCGAGGTCGCGAATTTGGCCAACAGCATGAATACCATCTTCTGCTTCTCCAGGAACTCCGGCTTGGGCATGATCTCCAGCATCAGGTTGAGCGGGGCGTTGGCCGCATTCGCCCCGGTGGGGATGGCCCCGGAGAGGCGCATGTAGATGCCCTCCCCTTCCAGGGTGAAGCTCTCCAGGCGGGCGGCGCCGTTCGTCACCCGCACCATGCCCTGGGCACGCAGGTTGGAGGCATCGGGCAAGGGGAAGGCCCCCAGCTTTATCCCGGCAAACTCCAGCTGTTTGATCTCCAGCTTCAAGGCGCCGTTCAGCCCCTGCGCCCCCCGGGTCACCTCCCCTTCGCTCCACAGACTGCCGCCGGCCCTGGCACCCAGGACCGTCTTGAAAAAGGGGATGTCGGCCAGGTTGATGCCGCTGGCATGGAGTTCGAGGGCCTTCCTGCCGGTCACGCCGTACTCCAGATCCAGGCGGCCGCTGCCGATGGCGGCGCGGGCGCCCACGGTGACCTGCCCTCTCAGGAGCGGCAGCAGCCCGAGTTGCAGCTTGAACCGTTCACAGCGCACCAGCGCACCCTGCTCGGAGGAGAGCAGCAGGTTGTCCCACCCCAGGCCGGGCAGGATGGTCTTGTGGGCACCGGGCGTGAGGGTCAGCCCCTGGGCGGCCAGTTGCTGGTTGATGACCGCGTTGACCCGCCCCATGGGGAAGAAGAGGTAGGTAAAGACGACAAAAAAACACCCCACGGCGGCCACGAGGGCGGCTATCTGAAACTGGCGCCGCCGCAGGATCATTTTGCGGTCCCGGGAGCCGGCTTCAGCAACGCGACGGTCAAGGCCAGGTCGCACCGGGACGGATCATCGAAGCGCACTCGCAGGTTGGCCTTCTTCACCACCATGGGCCGGCTCCCCTTCTCCAGGCGGTACACCAGGTTGAGCGCCTCGTTGAAGGTCAGGCCATCGATGCGCACGTCTGCGGCGTCCTCCACGTAACCGGTGTGCTCTTCCCCCTTGGCCGGTGCAATCTTGAGCCCCTTCCCCTTGATGCCGATCTCCTCGATGACCTTGGCCGGCGAATCATCGGGACGCACCACGGCCATCCGCCCCTGGAGCAGGTCAGCCGACTGCTTGGCCGTGCGGTAGGCCACCTTGAGGGACAGCATCTCTTTGAGCACCGCTTCGCGCGCCGCGCGCCGCCGCTCCAGGGCCGCGGTCCGGCCGGCCAGGGCCGACCAGAGGAGCGTAATCACCAGCACGCTGATCAGGGCGTAACCGGACCAGAGCCGGGTGCGGCTGTCCAGATTCTGCCAGCGGTCAAGGAGTTCCCTGAGGATCCTCATTTCTTCACCTCCTTGAGCGTGCCGGACAGGGAAAAGGAGACGCTGCCGTCGGGCCGGCTCTTGACCTCGCCCAGTTCGATGGTCGTCATCAGGGGGGCCAGGGCTGCCTTGAACTCGTTGGCCGCCTGGGCAGAGCGGGCATCCCCCTTGACCCGGAGGGCGTTACCCTCCACTTCTGCCTCGTAGAGCCCGTTGATGCTGTTCCCCTTGGCATCGGCCAGTTGCTTGAGCACATCCAGAACGCCGCCGGAGGTCTGCACCGCGGTCAACTTCCTGATCTCTCCCTTGATCTCGGCCACCTCGTCCACCGCCTTGGCGCGCGTCGGGAAGATCTCCCGGTAGATGGCGGAAATGGAGTTGTTCACCGAGGTGAGGTCGGTGCGGATCGCGCGGTACTGCATCCCCTTGTGGACGAACAGGAGCAGTACCATCAAGGCGGCAAGCGAGGCGGTCACTACCAGTTGTTTCCTGGCCTTCAGGCTGCCCGCTGTCCAGGCCAGATCGCCGCGGCGGAAGTCGGGCAGCGCCCCGGCATGGCTGGCACGCGCCACGGCGTACAGGCCGGCCAGCTGCTGAAAGGTCCCCTCGTTCCTGAACAGGTGCCCCAACTCTTCCGGCAGCTGCAACTGCTCCACTGCCAGGGGCACATCCTCCAGCCCTGCAAGCGCCGCCGCCTGGGGACCGAAGACCACCAGCCGCGAGGGGAGCGGCGTGCCGGACAATTCCAGGGTCAGCAGGGTGGAGGCCAGCTGCTTTTCCGGCTCTGCCCCGCTGAACGAACGGACAAACGTCAGGTTGCCCTCGCTGATGATGGCCAGGGCGCTGCCGTCGCACACGGCGCAGTCGGCGGGAAGAGCGGGCAGGAACCGCCAGGCGAGCGGAGTGGCGCTGACGATCTGGGGCTCGATCCCCGCATCCCTGAACACGGCAATGCCGCGGTCAATGTCCGCGCGTTTTGCCCACAACGCCAGGTAGGCGCCGTGCCCGGCGGGAACCGCATCAAACACCGCCTCTTCCGCGGGCAGGGCCATCTCCCCCTGCAGATGCACCGGCAGGATCTCGCGCACCTTGCGCATATCGGTCAGCGGCAGTTCCACGGCACGCTGGGCGAACAGCGACGGGGCAAGGCAGAGGACAATGCGCGGCGCGCCGGTGCTCCCCTCCGCAATCTGGGCGGCAACGCTCGCGAGGGTGTGGTCCCCATCCAGCGCAAATTCCGCCGCGCTAACGGACGTGGCGGACTTGCCGGCCACCTGGAACCGCCCGGCGGTCACCCGGCTCTCCTCAACCTGAATGATCAGATATTCCATGATAACCCCTGGTTGTTACGTAAAGTGCCTGATCAGTATTCCTGCCACGACAGGATTCCCGGCGTTCCGCCGGACATCCACACCACCGCCTCCACGGTCCGGGCCGCATCATTCACCCGCCCCACGGAGGTTACCCTGTAGAAGCTGCCCTTGCAGGTTATCCGCGCCGCAAGCGCGGAGGCGAGCTGCGCATCCACCCGCGACAGTTCCCCCGGCGACTTGAACGGCTGCACCTTGCGCTCATCCATAATCCGGCCCGCCATGGTGTCGTCCACGCGATCGTCCAGCGCCATGAGCACCTCCTTGGGGGCGGTATTGATGTTGACCAGCGCAGACTGCATCGTCGTCTGGATGGGATAGATGGTTACGAACGGCCGCAGCTTGGCGATGATCTCCGGGGTGAACCCCTTGACCAGCGACAGTTCGGCCAGGGTTGCCAGCTTGTCGTTGCGGGCCGAATAGGGCGGCTTCAAGGTCTTGTAGTAGGGCGTTTTCGCTCCACCGGGACGGGCGGAGTCGCCGCTGCTCTGCCAGTCGGCCAGAGCACTCCAGCAATCCTCGGGGATCTGAAGCCGTTTCCCCAAGCGCTTCAGGGCATTCATGGTGAAATCGTCGATGTCGGTCTTGTTGGGCCGTATCAAGCCATTGAGGTCGATCTTGCCGTTCTCCTCCACCACGTTGAGCTCGACCGACCCGACTTCGTCGT
>DATBXI010000033.1:0-3319 GCA_036514355.1 Desulfuromonadaceae bacterium | reverse complement strand
CAGGTCAACTTCACCACCCGGCAGCGCTTCGGCTTTGACGGCGACCCATTCGCCCTGTACCGCCGCATCTGCCGCAACCAGCAGGCCCCTTTCTGCGCCTGGATCGACACCGGGAATCATCGCATCCTCTCCGCCTCGCCGGAGCTGTTCTTCAGCCTGAAAGACGGCGTGCTGACCATGCGCCCCATGAAGGGGACCGCGCCCCGTGGGGCGTACCCCGAGGCAGACCGGGCGCAGCGGGAACGGTTGGCCGCCGACCCCAAGGAGCGGGCCGAGAACCTGATGATCGTGGACCTGGTGCGCAACGACCTGGCCCGCGTCGCCGAGACCGGCAGCGTCACCGTGCCTGCGCTCTTCGCAGTGGAGACCTATCCCACGGTGCACCAGATGACCTCCACCGTCACGGCCCGCCTCCGTCCGGATGCACGGATCATGGACATCTTTCGCGCCCTGTTCCCCTGCGGCTCGGTCACCGGAGCGCCCAAGCGGCGCACCATGGAGATCATCCGGGACCTGGAGCAGGGGCCGCGCGGCATCTACTGCGGCGCCATCGGCTACCTCTCCCCGGGCGGGGAAGCGCTCTTCAGCGTGGGGATCCGCACCGTGGTGCTGGACATGGCGGCCCGAACGGGAGAGCTGGGCATCGGCAGCGGCATCACCTGGGATTCGGTTGCAGAGGACGAATACCGGGAGTGCCTGGCAAAGGCCGCGTTCCTCCACCGGGAACCCTGCGATTTCCGCCTGATCGAGTCGCTGCGCCACGACCGGGACGGCTACCTGTTCCTGGAGCGGCACATCCGGCGAATGGCGGCATCGGCGGCGTATTTCGGATTCGCGCTTGATGCCGAGGGATTGCGCAATCAGTTGCTGGAGGTGGGACGCGGGCTCTCTGGCCCTCATAAGGTACGCGTGCTGCTGGGAGCGGACGGCGCCATCGAGGTGGAGGCGGAACCCATCAACGGTCCGTTTTTACCCCCTCCCCTTCAAGGGGGAGGAATTCAGAGTTTGCGGAAAGGTGCATCACTCGTGGTGGCGCTGGCCGACCCACGGGTGGACTCGGCTGATCCGCTCCTGTACCACAAGACCACCCGGCGGGAGCTGTTCGACGGGGAGCGGCACCGGCATCCCGGCTCCGCCGACGTGATCTTCCTCAACGAACGGGGCGAGGTGACCGAAGGGAGCTACAACAACCTCGTGATCTCGCTCCACGGCAGGCTGCTGACCCCGACCCTGGAGTGCGGCCTGCTGCCGGGGGTGCTGCGGGCGGAACTGCTGGCAACGGGTACTATCCGCGAGGCGGTGCTGACCCCGGCGGACATGGAGGCAGCGGACGCCATCTGGCTGATCAACTCGGTGCGCGGCTGGCGGGAGTGCCGCCTGCGAGATGCCTGAATAACCCCTCCGGAACACTGTGGAGAGTGAGATATTGGAAACACCACCGGGATTGCCGTT
The DNA here is from genome assembly GCA_036514355.1 of Desulfuromonadaceae bacterium. Taxonomy (GTDB): domain Bacteria; phylum Desulfobacterota; class Desulfuromonadia; order Geobacterales; family Pseudopelobacteraceae; genus JACPFJ01. The sequence goes on along the minus strand of DATBXI010000033.1, from coordinate 1,867 downwards.
TAATGTTCCCCCTCTTGGATTAAGAGGGGGACAGGGGGAGTTACGAATCCGCCGGCGCAATTTGAATACATTTATCCAAAAGGAGAGCACCAATGCTGACCCAGATCGAATCCGCCCGCCAGGGCATCCTCACCCCCCAGATGGAAGCGGTTGCCCTGAGCGAGGCGGTGGCGCCGGAGTATGTCCGGCAGATGGTGGCCGAGGGAAAGATCGTCATCCCCTGGAACCACAACCGCAAACCCAAGGCAGTAGGTATCGGCAAGGGGCTGGCCACCAAGGTCAACGCCTCCATCGGCACCTCGTCGGACATCGTCGACTACGCTGCCGAGGTCAAAAAGGCGCAGGCGGCCCAGGCAGCCGGTGCCGACACCCTGATGGAGCTCTCCGTAGGGGGGGATCTGGACCGGGTCAGGCGCGAGGTGATCGCCAGCGTTGACCTGCCCGTGGGGAACGTGCCGCTCTACCAGGCGTTCTGCGAGGCGGCCCGCAAATACGGCGACCCCAACAGGCTGGACGAGGAGCTGCTCTTCGACCTGATCGAGAAGCAGTGCGAGGACGGCATGGCCTTCATGGCGGTGCACTGCGGCATCAACCTCTACACCATCGAGCGCTTGAAGCGGCAGGGGTACCGCTACGGCGGGCTGGTCAGCAAGGGTGGGGTCTCCATGGTGGCCTGGATGCTGGCCAACAACCGGGAGAACCCGTTGTACGAGAAATTCGACCGGGTGATCGCAATTCTGAAGCGGTACGACACGGTGCTCTCCCTGGGCAACGGCCTCAGGGCAGGCGCGATCCACGACTCCTCGGACCGGGCCCAGATCCAGGAGCTCCTGATCAACTGCGAGCTGGCCGAGATCGGCCGCGACATGGGGTGCCAGATGCTCGTGGAGGGGCCGGGGCACGTGCCGCTGGACGAGATCGAGGGGAACATCCAGCTCCAGAAGCGGATGAGCGGCGGTGCCCCCTACTATATGCTCGGCCCGATCGCCACGGATGTGGCGCCGGGCTTCGACCACATAACCGCCGCCATCGGCGCGGCCCAGTCCAGCCGCTTCGGCGCCGACCTGATCTGCTACATCACCCCGGCCGAGCACCTGGCCCTTCCCACCGAGGAGGACGTGATCCAGGGTGTCAAGGCGGCCAAGGTCGCGGCCTACATCGGCGACATGAACAAGTACCCGGAAAAAGGGCGGCAGCGGGACAAGGAGATGTCCAAGGCCCGGCGCGACCTGGACTGGGAGCGGCAGTTCCAGTTGGCGCTCTACCCCGAGGATGCCCGTGCCATCCGCGCCAGCCGCACCCCGGAGGACGAGGCCACCTGCACCATGTGCGGCGACTTCTGCGCCTCGCGCGGGGCGGGAAAACTGTTTTCCGGCGACCTGAAGGGTGATAGGATTTAAAAAAGCAATTCAGCACGGAGACGCATATGACACCAGCAACCCGCATCCATCTCATCCGCCACGGCCAGGTGGAAGGCTTCGACCAGCCCCGCTACAACGGCCATGCCGACGTGGCCCTGACCGACGTGGGCGTGGAACAGTACCACCTGATCAAGGAGCGGCTGGCGGACCGCCCCATCTCGGCCTGCTATGCCAGCGACCTGGGGCGCTGCGTGGCGGGCGCGGGCATCATCTGCCAACAGTTCGGCATTGAGCCGGTATTTCGGCGGGAATTGCGGGAACTGAACATCGGCGTCTGGGAGGGGCTCACCTGGCAGGAGATCAAGGAGCGCTGGCCCAACGAGTGGCGGGCCCGCCTGAACGACCTGGTCAACTACCGGGTACCCCAGGGAGAGAACCTGCTGGACGTGGCGGGCCGCGTCATGCCGGTAATCACGGAGATCCTGGAGCGCCACGCCGGACGGGAG
>DATBXI010000032.1:0-2355 GCA_036514355.1 Desulfuromonadaceae bacterium | reverse complement strand
CTACACCAACGTGACCTATGACCTCAACGCCGCCATCAGGCTGGCCACCGAGTGGCAGAACCTGGAGACCAGGTACGGCAACGTCAACGGCGTGGCCGACAAGCAGGCCAGCGGTCTGGACAACACCTTCCGTCTCTGCGCGTATTACTTCTTCTAAATGGCCAATAAAAAAGCCCGCTTGGGGGGCGGGCTTTAACGGTAACGGACGACGGCTGCGGCATAGTATGTCGCAGCCGTCCCACGTTCGGGCTGGATGGTCATGTTCAGGTCGGATTGTACCCGCTGGATGCATAAATTCAACGTAAAACGTATACCTTTACCGCGTTTGACAGCAGATAACCCCGCAGTATCCTACAAGGTAAACGCCATTTCCCGGCAGAGTTCCGCAACAATCCTCCCACATTCCCGAATCGAACCCATTCCGCCGAACAAGGAGGTGTGGCAATGCAAGTGACGCGAAGACAGTTCTTCAAGGTGTGCGCCGGCGGGCTGGGGGCATCCAGCGCCGTGGCCCTGGGCTTTCCCGTGGCGGCCCAGGCCGAGGTGCGCCAGTTCAAGCTGGAGCGGAGCAGCGAGGCCCGCAACACCTGCCCCTACTGCTCGGTCTCCTGCGGCCTGATCATGCACAGCCTGGGGGACCGGGCGAAAAACGCCGAATCCGCCATCTTCCACATCGAGGGGGACCCGGACCACCCGGTGAACCGGGGCACCCTGTGCCCGAAGGGCGCGGGACTGGTGGACTTCATCCACAGCCCGGACCGGCTCAAATACCCGGAATACCGCGCCCCCGGCTCCAGCGAGTGGCGGCGCATCTCCTGGGACGAGGCATTCACGCGGGTGGCCCGGCTGATGAAGGACGACCGGGACAAGAACTTCATCGCCCGGAACGCGGCGGGCGCCACGGTCAACCGCTGGACCACCACGAGCTTTCTCGCCGCCTCCGCGTCCAGCAACGAGACCGGCTGGATCACCCACAAGGTCATCCGCAGCACCGGGATGCTGGGATTCGACAACCAGGCCCGGGTCTGACACGGCCCCACGGTGGCCAGTTTGGCCCCCACGTTCGGCCGCGGCGCCATGACCAACCATTGGGTGGACATCAGGAACGCCAACGTCATCATCGTCATGGGCGGCAATGCCGCCGAGGCCCATCCCTGCGGTTTCAAATGGGTGACCGAGGCCAAGGCCCACAATCACGCCCAGTTCATCGTGATCGACCCCCGCTTCACCCGTTCCGCGTCGGTGGCGGACCTGTACGCGCCGCTCCGCACCGGCACGGACATCACGTTCCTGGGCGGGGTGATCAACTACCTGCTGAGCAACGGCAAGATCCAGCACGAGTACGTCAAGGCCTACACCAACGCACCCCTGATCGTGAGCGAGGGGTACAAATTCGAGGACGGCCTGTTCTCGGGCTACGACGCGCCGAACCGCACGTACGACAAATCCACCTGGGCCTACGAGATGGGGCCGGACGGCTACGCCCGGATCGACGAGACCCTGCAGCATCCCCGCTGCGTGCTCAACCTGATGCGGCAGCACTACTCCCGCTATACCCCCGAGATGGTAAGTAACATCTGTGGCACGCCCAAGGAGCTGTTCCTCCGGATCTGCGGCATACTCGCCAGCACCTCCGTGCCCAACCGCACCGCCACCTTCATGTACGCCCTGGGGTGGACCCAGCATTCGGTGGGCTCCCAGATTATCCGCACCGCAGCCCTGGTGCAGCTCCTGCTGGGCAACATCGGCATGGCGGGAGGCGGCATCAACGCGCTGCGCGGCCACTCCAATATCCAGGGGCTCACCGACCTGGGGCTCCTGTCCAACCTGCTCCCCGGCTACCTCACCCTGCCCAACGAGAAGGAGACCGAGTACCAGGCATACATGGACAAACGTACCCTGAAGCCCCTGCGCCCCAACCAGCTGAACTACTGGTCCAACTATCCCAAGTTCCACGTCAGCCTGATGAAGTCCTGGTGGGGCGGTATGGCGACCCGGGAGAACAACTGGTGCTATGACTGGCTCCCCAAGCTGGATATGGAGTACGACATCCTGCGGCAGTTCGAGCTGATGGGGCAGGGGAGGATGAACGGCTATTTCTGCCAGGGCTTCAACCCCCTGGGCGCGATCCCCAACAAGGCCAAGCTGATCAAGGGGCTGTCACAGTTGAAATACCTGGTGGTGATCGACCCGCTGGCCACGGAGACCTCCTGCTTCTGGGAAAACCACGGCGAATACAACGACGTGAAGACCGCCGAGATCCGGACCGAGGTGATCCGCCTCCCCTCCACCTGCTTTGCCGAGGAAGACGGCTCCCTCACCAATTCCGGGCGCTGGCTGCAATGGCACTGGAAG
>DATBXI010000031.1:0-9287 GCA_036514355.1 Desulfuromonadaceae bacterium | reverse complement strand
CGGCAACGCACACGCCGGAACAGCTCTGTCCGCCGTAGGGACGGCTGCCGGTGGCAGGTGTGAAACGGCAGGGGGTGAAGCTGATGCCGGGAAGGTTCCGTGCGGCAAGGTTGCGGGCCAGGGCCTCGCCATCCACCCACGGGGCACCGAACATCCGGAAGGGGTGCCCGGCTCCGCGCCCCACGGAAAGGTTGGTGCTCTCCAGAATCCCCAGGCCGGGATAGAGGAGCGCCGCGTCAAGCTGCCGCATGCTGGGGGAGGGATCGACCCAGGTCAGACCGGTATCATCGTAGTACATGGAGCGCTGCCAGCCGGACATGGGCACGACCGTGAGGTCGCACTGAATGCCGAATTCCACATTGAACAGGCTCGCCAGCTCCCCCACGGTCATGCCGTGGCGGGTGGGGATGGGATGGATGCTGGTCAGTTCCCGGCAGCCCTCGGCATCTCTGTTCCCCCTGTGGGAGCGGGGGGGCAGGGGGGATCCAATGGGGGGCGTCTCCGGGACAGCCCCATCCACCTGCAGCCCGCCGATGGGATTGGGGCGGTCGAGGACCACAAAGGGGATGCCCGCCTCCCTGGCGGCGACCATGGCCAGGGAGAGGGTACCGATGTAGGTGTAGAAACGGGTGCCGATATCCTGGATGTCGAACACCAGTATATCCAGATCGCGCAGCATCTCCGGGGTGGGGCGGCAGGTGGCGCCGTACAGGCTGTGGATGGGGATGCCGGTCTTGGAATCTATTGCCGTGGCCACCTTGTCGTCGGCCGTGCCGCGAATGCCGTGCTCCGGGCTGAACAGCGCCGTCAGCCTGACCCCCGGCGCGTGGGCAAGGATGTCGATGGTGCTCTCGCCGGCAGCGCTGCGACCGGTGTGGTTGGTGATCAGACCGACCCGCTTTCCCTGGAGGATGTCGAAATCGCGGGCAATGAGCACGTCGATGCCGGGCAGGACGCCGGCGAGCACGGGACGCACCGGGCAGAGGGCGAGCAGGCAGACAACAATGAGTGCGGCGATGGTCTTAATACTCCGCATCCCCCTGCCATGCCACCGGTGCCATGGCCACCCGCGTCCCCAATTCGGCCAGGAGTCCCGCCATATCCTGCTCGAACCCGGGCATGACCGCGATGCGGATGATCCCGGCCGTGTTGTCCACGGTGCTCATGACGTTCATCCCCTCGTAGGCCTCCAGGATGAACTTGAGATAGACCATGTCGGCCCGGGCGACTTTGAAATAGTGATTGATCATGAAAAAACAAAACCTTTAAAAGACAGCTACCATAGACCTTTGAGGTTTACAAAACCTCAAAGGTCTGGCCTCTGTGAGCGGGTAAGGAAATGATTTTCCTCTACGCGACCTCTTCCCCCTGGATGGCCACCCTGCCCGCCCGACCGGGGATATCCCCCATGTACAGCCGGCAGGCGGGCGCGTCGGCTATCTGCCGCGCCGCCTCCCCCAGGGTGATGCAGGGGATAGCGTCGGCCTTGAGCCGCTCCAGCAGGCGCACGAAGGAGCCTCGGATCGCACCCCCTTCCAGTTCGGCGTGGATGGTCAGCACGTTGAGGCCCGGTTTCAGGCGCTCCAGGTAGTATGCGTGGATGTTGTCGGGGGTGATGCCGTTCTCCCCCAGGATCTCGTCGGCCGTGGGGAGGGTGGTGGGTATCTGCAACGTGCGGAAGCGGCGGCCGTCCATGACCGGATAGAAGGGGTGTGTCCCCCGGCCGTCGCTGCAAAAGGCGAGCCCCATGGCGTCCTGCACCTCCAGGGAGTCGGGGGAGACCGTCCAGCCGGGAGCGGCGGTGGTGGCTGCGCGATGGCCGCAGATTTCCTCGAACAGGGCGCCGGCCCGGCCCAGTTCCATGGCGGTCAGGTGCTTGGGGAACCAGGGGAGGTAGTCGTGCCACTTCACGTGGTCCCAGCAGTGGATGCCGATCTCGTGCCCCTGGTGCTCCGTCTCCCGCAGCACGTCCGGGAACGCGGCGGCGATCATGGGCGCGGGGAGCAGGGTGCCGTAGAGCATGGTCTTCAACCCGTAAGCGGCAGGGGCCTTGGTGCGCAGCATCTTCTTCAGGAACCCCTTGCGCGTGAAGATGCGCCGAATGGCCTTGCCCGAATTGTCCGGCCCCATGGAGAAGTAGAAGGTGGCCCGGGCGCCGAAACGCCCCATATCCGCCAAAAGGCGCGGCACGCCGTCCCGCGTCCCGGCGTAGGTATCCACATCCACCTTCAGTGCAACGATCCGCTCGCCCATTCCGCGCTGTTCCCCATTCCCTGGCATGACGCAGGAGTGTAGCAGGTTTGCAGTGGGAGGAAAACTGATTTGTTTCGACGGCCAGTTGACCATTTCTTGATAAAATCCACGCCGTTCTTGATGTTTTCTTGACATGAAAGCCAGCATGAGTACAATCACCCGAAAAGCAGCCGAGATCCGTTCAACGACGAGCGGATGCGGGGGACCCGGTCAACAGGGGCGCATTCCGTGGAAACGCAGGCCGTTTCAGGATAGAGAACTTTCAGTCTCGAGCCCGTCAGCTAACCTCGTAGGCATCTGGAAGGGCATGGAACAGCGCGATGGATGCCGCTGGCTTCGGCCTGCGGCATTTTTGCATTCCGCCCCCACAACTCTCGGCATTCCGGCATCACGGATTCGAAAATTAAACGTTTCTCGGGAGTGTTTTCATGAAGCATGACGAGGCCGACTCCTACTGGGGCGGCATCATCAAATCCATGGGCCTGGTGTTCGGCGACATCGGCACCAGCCCCATCTATACCCTGACCGTCATCGTTGCGCTGACCAAGCCGACCCAGGAGAATATCTTCGGCATCATCTCCCTGATCGTCTGGACCCTGATGATCCTGGTCAACATCGAGTACGCCCTGCTGGCCATGAGCCTCTCCCGCAAGGGGGAGGGAGGCACCATCGTGCTGCGCGAGATCCTGGTGCGGATGATCAAGCCAGGGAGGCAGATGGTCTTTGTGACCTTCCTCTCCTACCTGGGAGTCGCCCTGCTCATGGGCGACGGGGTCATCACCCCGGCCATCTCCATCCTGTCGGCCGTGGAAGGGTCCCTGCTGATCCCGGCGCTGAGCGGCCTCAGCCAGGGAGCTATCATCCTGATCGCCGCCGTTATCGCGCTCTTCCTGTTCATCTTCCAGTTCAAGGGGACCGACAAGGTGGCCAAGGCCTTTGGCCCGATCATGCTGGTCTGGTTCATTTCCCTTGCCCTTTCTGGCATCATCTCCGTGTCGTCGTTTCCCAAGATCATAGCCGCGCTCAGCCCGCATTACGCCATTGCGTTCCTGGCAAAGAACGGCATGGCCGGTTTCTTCGTCCTGTCCGAGGTCATCCTCTGCGCCACCGGCGGCGAGGCGCTCTACGCGGACATGGGGCACCTGGGGCGCAAACCGGTCAAGCGGGCCTGGTATCTCGTCTTTGTCGCCCTTATTATCAACTATCTGGGACAGGGCGCCTTCATCCTCACCCATCCCGAGGCCAAGAACATCCTCTTCGGCATGGTCCTCTCCCAGTCGCCCCTGCTGTACATCCCCTTTCTGGTGCTCACGATCACAGCCACGGTGATCGCTTCCCAGGCCCTGATCAGCGGGGTCTTCTCCATCGTCTACCAGGGGATCACCACCCGCATCCTGCCGCTTTTGAAGGTGGACTACACCTCGCACCGCCTCAAATCACAGATCTACATCGGCGCCGTCAACTGGCTGCTCCTGGTCCTGGTGATCATGATCATGCTGATCTTCCAGAAATCCGACAACCTGGCCGCGGCCTACGGCCTGGCGGTCACCGGCACCATGACCATCACCGGCATCATGATGGTGATGATCTTCTCCCGGACCAGGAAAAAGTGGAAGGTGCCGATCGCCCTGTTCGTCACCCTCGTTGACCTCGCCTTCCTGACCTCCAATCTGCACAAGCTCCCGGCCGGCGGGTATTGGTCGCTGATCCTGGCGGCCATCCCGTTTGCGGCGATCCTGATCTGGACCAAGGGACAGCGTGCCCTCTACCGCGCCCTGCGGCCGCTCGACATGGAGACGTTCCTCCTCTCCTACGAGCAGATCTACGCCAAGGGGAAAATCCCCGGAACCGGCCTGTTCTTCACCCGGGAATGGAATGTCATCCCCCCCTACCTGGTGCACTGCACCATCCGGAGCAACATCATCTACGAGCGCAACGTCCTGATCTCCATAGTCAGGACCGACGAGCCGTTCGGCCTGCAGACCCAGTTGACGACAGGACTCGGAACGGGACTCGACGCCTTCGAGATCCGGGTGGGATACATGGAGGTGGTCGACATCGAAAAACTCCTGAAGAAGCACGGCATCGAGGAAAAAGTCATCTTCTACGGCATCGAGGACATTGCCACCGAGAACCCGGTCTGGAAGGTATTCTCCGTCATCAAAAAGCTGACCCCCAACTTCGTGCAGTTCAACAAGCTCCCGGCGGCAAAGCTGCAAGGGGTCGTGACGCGGGTGGAGATGTAATGTGCCCCTCACTCTATCTCTCTCCCGGAGGGAGAGAGTCCCCGTTCACCCTCTCCCTCCGGGAGAGGGTGGCCAAAGGCCGGGTGAGGGCCTCGGTTGCCGAATCCTCGTTGCCTTGATAACACTCTGATCTGGAGTGGCATAAGCTGGCTCCGAATGGTGGCATGGCGGGTGAAATGGTGTATAGTGTACGAGCGGCGCCATGCCGCTCGTTTCTATTGAGGGGAACTGCGCATGATCAACTGGCTACTGTTACTCGTCTCCCTGGGGATCATCCTCCTGGGCGCAACGGTCTTCACCAACGGCCTGGAGTGGTTCGGCAAGAAGATGAAGCTCTCCGACGGCGCCGTGGGAAGCGTCTTCGCCGCCGTAGGCACCGCCCTGCCCGAGACCCTTGTGCCGATCGTCGCCATCATGTTCGGAACAAAAGGCGCAGGCCATGCCATAGGCGTCGGCGCCATCATCGGCGCCCCCTTCATGCTCGGCACACTTGCCTTCTTCATCAGCGGCCTGGCGGTGATGCTCAACCGTGGAAAGCGGGAGGATTACCCGGTGATGCGGGTCGACACCATCGTCATGCGGCGCGACATGGAGTACTTCATGGCGCTCTATGCAGTGGCCATTGGGGCCTCGTTCCTGGGGGGGCATCCGATCGTCAAGACCTTCGTCGCCCTGGTGCTCTTTCTCGCCTATGCCGGATATGTGCTGAAAACCCTCAAGGGGAACAACGAGCCGGAAGCTCACGAGATTCAGGAGTCGGAGATCGACCCCTGCTACTTCGCCCCCAGGTCCCATGACCCGCACATGGCGATCATCGCCTCCCAGGTACTGGCGTCGCTGCTCCTGATCGTCTGGGGATCGTACATCTTCGTGGACAAGGTGCAGGTCATCTCGCTGCAGATGGGGGTTTCCCCCTTCATCCTGGCCATGATCATCGCGCCGATCGCGACCGAACTGCCGGAGAAGTTCAACAGCATCATCTGGATCAACAAGGGGAAGGATACGCTGGCAATCGGCAACGTGACCGGTGCCATGGTCTTCCAGGGCTCGTTGATCACCGCCATCGGCATCATGATGACCGAATGGCAGCTGAACCACGCGGCCCTGCTGACCGTGCTGCTCACCTTTGCCTCGGTCGGAATGGCCTACTGTCAGATCCGCTGGAAACGCCACCTGACGCCGGGAACGCTCCTGGCCGGGGGGGCGTTCTACTTCATCTTCATCGTGCTGGTCGCGACGGGGAATATCTAAAGGATTCTCGCCACAGAGACACAGAGGCACTGAGAAACCGAGGGAATACAGACTCTTAATTGCAGGATGAACTGGATAGAACCTGAAATCTCTTTGACGTGGGTTCGGTCTAAACGTCTGTATCCTGTTATTCCTGTGAATTCGGTTATGGATGTTCTCTGTGTCTCTGTGACTCCGTGGCAGATGTTCATGCTTTGACCCTGAACCCCTGCCGTGTACCCCGCTGCTCCAGCTCCGCATCGATCAGGTTCAACAGCTCGAACTTCTTCAGCGACCAGAGCGGCGCGACGAGGTTGTCGTGCCCGCCATCGCCGGTCAGGCGGTGGATCAGGATACGGGGATCGAGCAGCTCCAGGAAATCGCATACCAGCCCGGCATAACCGTCCCGGTCCATCACACTTACCTCGCCCCGTTCATACATCCCCTCCAGCCGCGTTCCCTTCATCACGTGCAGCAGGTGCAGTTTGACCCCGTCCACTCCCAGACGGTTCATCTCCCCCGCCATGGCCAGGGTCTCTGTCCGCGTCTCCCCCGGCAGGCCGAGGATCAGATGGGCGCAGACCCTGAGGTCGCGGGCCTTGGCCCGTTCAAAGGCATCGACGAAACAGGCGTAGTCGTGGCGGCGGTTGATGAGGGCGAGGCTCCTGTCGTGGATCGACTGGAGGCCGAGTTCCAGCCAGAGGTAGGTCTGTCGGCTCAGCTCCGCGAGGTAATCGAGGGTGTCGTCGGAGAGGCAATCGGGGCGGGTGGCAACGATGATGCCGACCACGCCCGGTACGGCGAGCGCCTGGTCAAACAAAGCGCGAAGGCGCTCCACCGGGGCATAGGTATTGGAATAGGCCTGGAAATAGGCGATGAAGCGCTGGGCCCGGTACTTGCGAGTCATGACCTCCTTGCCGTCCTCGATCTGGGCCGCCACGGAGAGTTCGCGCCGGATGCCGTGGGAACCGGAGCCATGGCCGCCGCAGAAGATGCAGCCGGCGGAGTCGAGGGTGCCGTCACGGTTGGGGCAGGTAAAGCCGGCATCCACGGAGATGCGTTGCACCTTGCAGCCGAAGCGGCGCTTCAGCTCATCGGAGAAGGCGTTGTAACGTTTGGGTCGAGACATAATAACAATTTACCGCAGAGGACGCAGAGGAAAGTCAAAAACGATTTTACATGAATATGCAGGATGAGCGGGATACTATTTCTGGTGGATAACCAATAAGCCATTATCCTGTCAATCCTGCTCATCCATGTAGAGTAATGCGGATTTCCCGGTGTACCTCTGCGTCCTCTGCGGTGCAACTGCCCGTTGCAGGTCTACTTCCTCTCAAGCCGCTCCACCCAGCATTGCTCCACAGCCAGCGACTTGACAAACTCCGCCGCGAACAGGAACTTGGTCAGCAGCACGGGCACGCTGATGAACTCCTTGCCACGCCCAACCGTCAGGGCATACCCGCTCTTGCCGCCCCGCTCCCATTTCTCGACGGAGAGGGTCGTCACCGTCTCCGCCCCCTGCTCACCGCCCGCGAACTTGTGGGGGCTGAGTTTCTCCTTGCACGGTGCCGAGGAGACCGCCACCTGGCCGATCATGAGCGCCAGCCCGAAGGCCTCGTCCGGCTCGCAGATGAAGCGGATCTGGGTGACCTCGTCCGGCCGCGTTTTCGGGGTCAGCTTGAAGAAGCGCAGCTGCACCCGGCCCGAGCGTTCTGTGACCCGGCCCTCCTCTTCATGGGCCTTGACCGCCTCGCGTATCTCGACACCGGTGGACTGAGAGAATATCTCGTAACAGCGGTAGCGCTTCAGGTCGTTGTTCTGTGGCATGTTCCCCCTCCTTGAAGATACGCTTCGATCACCGGCACATCCGCCTCGGCCCAGTCCAGCTCGGGCAGACGATGCGGCACCAGCCACGTTATGGCGGCGTGCTCGTGGAGGACAATCCCGCCGGACTCTATCGTGCACACGAACGGATACAGGGTGACCGTAAAATGCGGGTAGTGGTGCGTATGAGGCGGCAATTCCCGCTCAACCGCCACCCGGATCCCCATTTCCTCCATGACCTCCCGCGCCAGGCACGCTGCCGGCGTTTCCCCAGGATCTATCTTGCCCCCCGGGAATTCCCACTTGAGCGGCAGGCTCATGGCGGCGCTCCGCTGGGCGGCCAGGACGAGGCCGTCCCGCTCGACGATGGCGCAACTGACGTGGATGTGCGTTCTCGGACCCACTGTAATTCCTTTGTTCTCCACTGACATCCAGCATTCCGATGTATAACAAAATGGTCCGTCAAATGCCATAAAAACAAAAGAGCGGCATCGCTGCCGCTCTTCGTTTGTGTGGTATGTGGTGAATCCTATTTGTGGGCAACCTTGCCGGCAACCTGCACGCGGATGACGGCCCGTTCCAGGGCGGCCTCGTAGACCTTGAACTGTTTGTCCTCGGTGGTCAGATGCTTGAGCTTCTCCTCGGCGCGTCCCAGGGCGGCTTTGGCGCGCTCGACGTCGATCTCCTCGGCAGCCTCGGCAGTCTCGACCAGGATGATGATCCGGTCGTCCCTGATTTCGAAGTAGCCCCAGTTGAGTGCCATGTGTTCGACCTTGCCGTCGTACTTGTAGGCCAACTCGCCAATCTTGAGAGAGGTGAGGAAAGGAGCATGGCCCGGCAGTACGCCGAACTCGCCCAGCTTGCCGGTGGCGGTGACCTCCTCCACCTCGGCGTCGACCACCTTGCGGTACGGGGTGACGATTTCCAGTTTCATCTTTTCAGCCATATATCATTCCTTGAAAGGGGTCATCCCCTGAAGGTTAAATTATACCGCAGCCAGCTTCTGGGCCTTTTCAATGGCTTCTTCGATCGAGCCGACCATGTAGAAGGCCTGCTCCGGCAGGGCGTCGTGCTTGCCGGCAACGATCTCCTGGAAACCCTTGATGGTGTCCTTCAGCTCGACGTACTTGCCGGGGGAGCCGGTGAAGGCCTCGGCAACGTGGAACGGCTGGGACAGGAAGCGCTGGATCTTGCGGGCGCGGGCAACAACCAGCTTGTCCTCCTCGGAGAGCTCGTCCATACCGAGAATGGCGATGATGTCCTGGAGGTCCTTGTACTTCTGGAGCACGTACTGGACGGAACGGGCCACGGCGTAGTGCTCTTCCCCAATGACTTGCGGATCGAGAATACGGGAGGTGGAGTCCAGCGGGTCAACGGCCGGGTAGATGCCGAGCTCGGCGATCTGGCGCGAAAGAACCGTGGTGGCGTCCAGGTGGGCAAACGCGGTGGCCGGGGCCGGGTCGGTCAGGTCGTCGGCAGGGACGTAGATCGCCTGGACCGAAGTGATGGAGCCCTTCTTGGTGGAGGTGATGCGCTCCTGCAACTCGCCCATCTCGGTGGCAAGCGTAGGCTGATAACCAACGGCGGAGGGGATACGGCCGAGGAGTGCGGAAACCTCGGAACCTGCCTGGGTGAAACGGAAGATGTTGTCGATGAACAGCAGAACGTCCTGGCCTTCTTCGTCGCGGAAGTATTCGGCGATGGAGAGGGCGGTCAGGGCGACGCGGGCGCGGG
>DATBXI010000030.1:0-6289 GCA_036514355.1 Desulfuromonadaceae bacterium | reverse complement strand
GCACTTCTCTTGCGAGTGTGATGTGCTTGTCCCCACTCCTAAGATCAAAGCTAGTGTCAAACTCAGTAATATTTTCTTCATGTTACTCTCCTCTTTGTTTAGTTTGTCCAACTTGTGATTGACCGGTTCACGCGCGCACGCGTGAACCGGTGATCTACCCAAATGGAACATTTATCCTTATCCCGGCCACTTCCGCGTATCCCGTCTGCAAACTCTTCCGATCTTATCCCGTATCGGAGAAATTACCAGAGTACCTTCAGCCCGAGTTTTCGATAGGCGGCAAAGGCCCTGTCATGGGAAACAAGCGTCAGTTTGTGGGAAATGGCCTGCCATATGATGAGGCGGTCGAACGGGTCCTTATGCTCCATGCGGGGCAAACGGTGGAAGGTTGCGGCGTCGGCTGCGACAAGCGGCAGTATGTCAAGGCCGGATTGGCGGACTATGGCGGGAAAATCATCCGGCTCTATGCCGGAGAGTTGCAGCTTTCCCGTGGCGTACTTGAGAGAGATTTCCCAAAAGGAAACCACGCTGACGGCCACGGACACATCCGGATTCCGGATACTCTCCGCCGCTTTTTTGCCAAGCCGGGATGGGTCGAACAGGGTCCAGAGGAGGGTGTGGGTATCCAGCAGGCAGTTCACAGCGCCAGCAACTCATCATCGCTGATCTTGAAGTCGGCCGGGATCGAGAACGACGCCTTGTCTGCCAACAGACCGAGAGTGCGCTGCGGTTTGCCTTCATAGCGGTCAAAGGGAACCAGTACGGCTATTTTTTCCTTCTTCTTGCCGTAGCTGATGACAACGTCCTCGCCATGCTGAACTATATCGAGCACCTGGGAAAAATGGGATTTGAAATGGCCGACCGTCATTGTTTGCATAGTTGCCGTACCTCCACGCGCATGACACAACTATCCTGTTTTTGTGTCATCTTGTCAAGAAAACAGATGGATCAATTGATCAACAAGCCCACCAGCCCGGCCCCCAGGATGACGATCATCGGGCTGATCTTGGTCCATTTAAACAGGGCAAAGCCGGCACCCAGGACGATGAATTCCTTTGCCCCGGCCAGGGATGCGGCCCCCAGGTTCCAGGCCGCCGCGGCCACCAGCCCCACCACCGCCGGGAGCAGGCCGTCCAGGGTCTTCTTGATGGTGTCGATGTTTTTCAGGCGGTGGTAGTTGCGGCCGATCACCAGCATTAGGGTGACGCACGGCAGGAAGATGAACACCGTGGCCACCAGCCCCCCCATGAAACCGCCCACCCGGACGCCGGTGAAGGTGGCCAGGATGGCCAGCGGGCCGGGGGTGAGCTGGGAGATGGCCACGCCGTCCAGGAACTGCCGCAGGGTCAGCCAGTGGTAGCGCTCCACCATGAGATGGTTCAGGAGCGGGATCAGCACGTAGCCGCCCCCCACGAACATCATGCCGATACGCAGGTACACCCAGGCCAGGGTGAGCATGGCGGCCATCAGCAGCTCTCCCGTCTGTAGATGGTGGCGGCCAGGGACCACACCGCAGCCGCCAGCAGGACCCAGGCGGCGTTGAGCTTGAGGAACACGGTGGCGCCGAAGGCGGCCAGGGCCATTACCGCGCCGTTGGCCCCCCGGATCTGCTTCCTCCCCATGTCCATGGCAACGACCACGATCAGGGCGATGACCACCGGGTTGGTCCCCTTGAGTGCAGCCTGAAGCTGGGGGAGCTTGTGAAAGGTGAAGTAGAGCCAGGACAGGAGCGACACCAGCAGGAAGGAGGGCATGATGAACCCGGTCGCGGCCAGGATGCCGCCCCGGATGCCGCGCAGGTGATGGCCGGTAAAGGTGCAGACGTTCAGGGAAAAGGGCCCCAGGATCTGGCCGAAGGCCAGGCCGTGCAGGAACTCCTCGGCAGTGATCCATTGCTTTTCCCGGACGCAGACCCGCTCCACCAGGGCGACGATGGCCATGCCGCCGCCGAATCCGGTCAGGCCGACCATGAAAAAGGTCCTGAAGATCTCCGCCAGGGAGACCCGTTGTGCCGCTGTGTCCATGGCATTGGTTATACCAGCGCACCAGTGGGGCGGGCAAGGAAAAAGGATTTCGCCCTCACCCTATCCCTCTCCCGGAGGGCGAGGGGATTCAGTTACCCTCTCCCCTTGGGAGAGGGTGGCCAACGGCTGGTGAGGGGGAAATGATTGCCTGAATCCGGGACTCCGTGGTACAAATAACCTCCTGTTTGTCCTCACTTTGCCCAAGGAGTACCCCATGTCCTTCCGTACCATCGAGTGGCGCGATGATTGCGTGATCATGATCGACCAGACCCGCCTGCCGGCCGAGGAGGTCTACAACACCTATACGGATTTCAAATCAGTGGCCGAGGCCATCAAGGGGATGATCATCCGCGGCGCCCCGGCCATCGGCGTGGCGGCTGCCATGGGGATCGCCCTGGGTGCGCGGGAGATCATCGCCGATACCCACGAATCCTTTTTCCGGCAGTTGGAGAACGTGTGCGACGTCATGGCCCGTACCCGTCCCACGGCGGTCAACCTGTTCTGGGCCATCGAGCGGATGAAACGGGTGGCCGAGGCCAACCGGGGCAAGAGCCTGGACCAGATCCGCGAAGTCCTCAAACAGGAGGCCATCCGCATCGAGCAGGATGACCAGACCATCTGCCGCAACATCGGCAAATGGGGGGCGACCCTGATCCCGGACGGGGCCACGGTGTTGACCCACTGCAATGCCGGCGGCCTGGCCACGGCCGGGTACGGCACCGCCCTGGGGGTGATCCGGGCCGCCCACGAGGCGGGCAAACGGATCCAGGTCTTTGCCGACGAGACCCGCCCCTGGTTGCAGGGGGCGCGCCTGACCGCCTGGGAACTGCTGAAGGAGCAGATCCCGACCACCCTGATCAGCGACAACATGGCCGGCTTCTTCATGAGCCGGGGCGAGATCACCTGCTGCGTGGTGGGGGCCGACCGCATCGCCGCCAACGGTGACACGGCCAACAAGATCGGCACCTACTCCGTGGCCGTGCTGGCCCGGGAGAACAACATCCCCTTCTACGTGGCCGCCCCGGTCTCGACCCTTGACCTGTCGCTCGCCGACGGCACCAAGATCCCCATCGAGGAGCGCCACAGCGGCGAAGTGACCCACATCAAGGGCGTAGCGGTGGCACCCGAGGGTATCCGGGTGCGCAACCCGGCCTTCGACGTGACCCCGGCCCGCTACATCAGCGCCATCATCACCGAGAACGGCATCGTCAGCGGCGACTACCGCAGCGGGCTGCGGAAGGTTGCGGGCGGGGTATAGAGAAGCTGACCGTCCTTCGGGAATGTCGCCTCTCCACCTCCCCCCTCCCGTCCTCCCCCCGCTGGGGGGAGGGGCAACTGTTCCCGCCCCCAGCGGGGGAGGGTCAGGGAGGGGGCCGGTTGAGTCACCTCAGCACCATTACTACCGAGCAAGGACGCTCCATCTATGCATGTCGAACGTTTTTCCCAGGATTTCACCCGGCTCATGGCCATCGCGGATGCCGACGAGCGCCAGGCCGAGCTGGCGTCTTTCCTGGAATCCCATGGCTACCTGTACGGCGCCCGCTCGGCCGACAACATCCTGTCGTTGCATGCGCACTTTTCCGTTGAAATCCTGCACCGCATCCTGGTCAACTCGCTGTTGACCCCATCGCCCGACCTGGCCCTGAACGCCTTTGAGCGCCTGGCAGGGGTGATCCCGCCGGCGGACCTGGCAGAGATCGGCCCGCGCAAGAAACGCCTGGCCCAGTTCGTGCTGCTGTGCGGTGCGTCGCCGTTCCTGGTCAGCCTGATCTTCAAGTCCCCCACCGCCTTCCGTCGCCTCTTCCTGGAGAACGTCATCGACGATGCCCGCCCCGGCAACGAGATGCTGGCGCTCCTGCGCGCGCAGGTGGATGACGCTACCGACTTCAACTGCCTGATGCGCGTGTTGCGGGAGTTCAAGCGTTTCGAGATCCTGCGGATCGCGGCCCGCGATCTGAACGGCCTGGCGCCGCTGGAAGAGGTCACCGCCGAGCTCTCCGACCTGGCGGCAGCCGCGCTGCAGGTGGCCTACGAGGTCTGCCGCCGCTGCCTGGTACGGGAGCACGGCGTTCCCCTGCTGCAGGCTGAAACCGGTGTGCATGAGGCGGAGATGACCGTGATCGGCATGGGGAAACTGGGCGGCCGGGAACTGAACTTCTCCTCGGATATCGACATCATCTACTTCTACGAGTCGGACAAGGGGGAGACCGACGGGATCGCGAACGGCAACGGCGGCGTGAAGGGGGTCGTTTCCCTGCACAGCTTCTTCAACAAGCTGGGCGAGATGATCAGCAAGGCGCTGTCCCAGGTGACCGAGGATGGTTTTGTGTTCCGGGTGGACGTGGGGCTCAGACCGGAGGGGAAGTCGGGGGACATGGCGGTATCGCTCCGTTCCGCCGAGGTCTACTACGAATCCTGGGGACAGTCCTGGGAGCGCTCCGCCATGCTCAAGGCCCGTCCCGTGGCCGGCTCCATCGAGCTGGGAGAACGGCTCCTGGCCATGCTGCACCCCTTTGTGTACCGGAAATACCTCGATTACAACCTGATCGAGGATATGAAGAACATGAAGCAGAAGATCGACGCCTCCCTGACCCGTTCCATGGAGCGGGAAAGCAACCTCAAGCTGGGGCGGGGCGGCATCCGCGAGATCGAGTTTTTCATCCAGGCCCTGCAACTGGTCTATGCCGGCAAGAACCCCAAACTGCGGGAACGCAACTCGCTTCGTGCGCTGGATACCCTGCTGGCCAGCCGCCTGATCGGCGAGGAGGATCACCGGCACCTGGCCGAGGCCTACCGCTTTCTGCGCACGGTGGAGCACCGCATCCAGGTGGTGCAGGAGCGCCAGACCCACAACCTGCCGGCCAAGGAGGATGAGGTCCGCGCTCTGGCCCGCCGCTGCGGCTTCCTGCGCCCCAACGGCCTGGAGCGTTTTCGTCAGGTGCTGGAGGGGCACCGCACCCATGTGTCGGCCATCTACGGCCACCTGTTTCATACCCATGAAGAGCAGGTGCAGGATGTGGAACCGGAGGTGCTGTTCTTCCTCGATGCCAAGGCGGATTCGGATCTGGTGAAGGACATGCTGGCCGAACGGCGGTTTGAGGATGTGGACCGGGCGTACGAAAACCTGCTGTCGCTGCGCCGCGGTCCGGAGAAGGCCCATCTCACCCCTCGCAGCCGCCGCATCCTGGAGCATATCTCGCCGCTCATGCTGCGGGAGGTGTTCGCCTCCCCGGATCCCGACCTGGCCCTGACCAACCTGGAGCGCTTCCTGGTGGTCATCGGCGCCCGCTCCTCCTATTACGCCCTGCTGGCGGAGAACCGGACGACGCTCACGCTGCTGGTGTCCCTGTTCGGCATGTCCGAGTTCCTCTCCAAGATCCTTATCGGCCATCCGGAACTGCTGGAGAGCATGGTGGCCCGCAGCTACAGCTCCACGGTCAAGCCCGGCGAGGTGATGGCAACGGAGTTGAGCGGATTGCTGGAGCAGGCGACGGATTTCGAGGAACAGTTGGACGTGCTGCGGCGCTACCGCAACGAGGAGTTCCTGCGCATCGGCATGAACGACATCCATGGCAGGCTGGGTCAGGGGGAGATCGCCACCCAGCTGACGGAGCTGGGCACGACCTGTCTGGCTGTTGCCTACCGCCTGGCGGTGCAGGAGTTGCGGCGTTTCGGCACGCCGCGATACCCTTACGAGGGGAGGCAGGCCGAGGCGAACCTGGCCGTCATCGGCATGGGCAAGCTGGGGGGTGGGGAACTCAACTACCACTCGGACCTGGACATCATCTTCGTCTATGACCGCCAGGGCACGACCGATGGGGAGAAACAGATCTCTAACCACGAGTATTTCGCCAAACTGGCCCAGAAGATCATCTCCGTCCTGACCCTGCAGACCCGCGAGGGGTATGTGTACAAGATCGACACCCGCCTGCGCCCTTCGGGAAACGCCGGGCCGCTGGTGACTTCCCTGGACTCCTTCCTGGCCTATCACCGCCAGGAGGCCCAGATATGGGAGCGCCAGGCCCTGACCAAGGCCCGGGTGGTGCTGGGGGACGAGGTCCTGGCCGGTCAGTTGGACGACGTCATCCGCCACACCGTCTACGGCGCCTCCATCGACGACGACGGTCGCGCCGAGATCCACCGGCTGCGGATGCGGATGGAGCACGAACTTGCCCGGGAGAGCGGCGGCAGCTACAATATCAAGACCGGCCGGGGGGGGATGGTGGATGTGGAGTTCGCGGCCCAGTACCTGCAACTCCAGCACG
>DATBXI010000029.1:0-4091 GCA_036514355.1 Desulfuromonadaceae bacterium | reverse complement strand
GGCGTGGGGCTCAAGCTCTACGATGCCCTGGCCGGCCGGCTCGGCCTGGGTCCCTCCCGGTGGCTCAGCCGCGAAGAGACCGTGGAACGGATACCGACCGTGGAACCGGAGGGGTTGCGGGGTGGCATCATCTACCACGATGCCCAGTTCGACGACGCCCGGCTGGCCGTGAGCCTGGCCCTGACCCTGGCCGACCTGGGTGGCACCCCCCTCAACTACATGGAGGTGACCGGGCTGACGAAGTCCCATGACCTGACCAGCGGGGTGACGGTGCGGGACCGGGAGAGTGGACGGGAGTACCGGCTCCGCGGCCGGGTGGTGATCAACGCCACCGGTGTCTTCTGCGACGGGGTGCGGCAGATGGACGACCCGTCGGCCGAGCCGGTCATCAGCCCCAGCCAGGGGGTGCACCTGGTGCTCGACCGGTCGTTCCTCCCCGGCGACTGCGCCGTGATGGTGCCCCGCACCGACGACGGCCGGGTGCTGTTCGCGGTCCCCTGGCACGACCGGGTGATCGTCGGCACCACCGATACGCCGGTGAGCGCCCTATCCCCCGAGCCGCGCCCCCTGGAGGAGGAGATCGGGTTCCTCCTTAGCCATGCCGGCCGTTACCTCACCCGGAACCCGGCACGCGATGACGTGCTGAGCGTTTTCGCCGGCCTGCGGCCGCTGGTGCGGCAGACCGGGCAGGAAGCCACCGCCGCCCTTTCCCGCGACCACACCATCCTGGTCAGCGGCTCGGGGCTGGTCACCGTCACCGGCGGCAAGTGGACCACCTACCGCAGGATGGGGGAGGACGCGGTGGAGCGGGCAGCCCAGGTGGCCGGGCTCGACCCGCGCCCTTCGGCCTCCGCAGGGCAGCGGATCCACGGCTGGCGCGAGGGGGATGCCAGCGAGCCGTGGGGGGTGTACGGCAGCGATGCCGAGCAGGTCCGGGCGCTGGCCGCGGAAGAGGCGTCATGGGACGCGCCGCTCCATCCCGGGCTTCCCCATCGGGCCGTCCAGGTGGTCTGGGCCGTGCGCCGCGAGTATGCGCGCACGGTGGCGGATGTCCTGGCCCGCCGCACCAGGGCGTTGTTCCTGGACGCCAGGGCCAGCATGGCCATGGCGCCCGGCGTGGCGCGGCTGATGGCCGCGGAGCTGGGGCGCGACGCGGCGTGGCAGCAGCGCCAGGTGGCGGATTTCCTGGACGTGGCGCGAGGCTATCTGCCGGAGGGATCAGTATAAAAAAACTGTTCACCGCAGAGGACGCAGAGGAGCACAGAGAAAACTGGAAGGCACGCCATTCAGAGGGAAATCCGTTACGCTTTCCCGACGTTTAACATTGTTTTTGCCTTTTCTCCGCGTCCTCTGCGGTGCAACAGCTGTCAAGAAGGAGCGTCGTGTGAACCTGTACGCCTACCTGGCCACCGGCCAACTGATCGCCCTGATGGAGAACATCTCCAAGGTGCGGGTGCGTCTGCACGGCCGGGAGAACATCCCCACCGGTTCCCTGATCTTCGTGGTGAACCACTTCACCCGCATCGAGACGCTGCTGCTCCCCTATCACATGTATCGCCTGACCGGGGTCCCACTCTGGTCCCTGGCTGATGCCCGCCTGTTCAAGGGGGCCGTCGGCACGCTGCTGGAGGCGGGGGGTGCCATGTCCACCGCCGCGCCGGACCGGGACCGCCTGGTGGTGAAAAGCCTGCTCACCGGCGAGGCCAACTGGATCATCTTTCCCGAGGGGCGCATGGTCAAGGACAAGGCCATCGTGGAGCACGCCCGCTTTGCGGTGCACTACGCCGGAGGGCGGCGTCCCCCCCATACGGGCGCGGCGACCCTGGCGCTCAGGACCGAGTTCTACCGCCAGCGCCTGCGCGCGCTGGCGACGACGCGGCCCGACGAGGTGGAGCGCCTGCGGGAGCTGTTCGGGATCGACGACCTGGGGCCGGTCCTGGCCGGCACCACCCGGATCGTCCCGGTCAACATCACCTACTACCCACTCAGGGCGCGGGAAACCATACTCAGCCAGATGGCCGACCGCCTGTTCGGCGACCTGCCGGCCAACGTGCACGAGGAGATCCTGCTGGAGGGGGCCATGCTGCTGGAAGGGGTGGATATCGACATCCGCATCGGTCAGCCGCTGGAGATCGGGCAGCACCTGAGCGATGCCGCCATCCGGGCGGACATCGACTCGCCCCGGCCGTTCGGCTTCGACGACCGGCTCCCCTCCCGACCCATCATGCGGCGGGAGGCACTTGGCCTCATGCAGCGTTTCATGGCCGACATCTACGGGTTGACGACCGTGAACCACGATCACCTGTTTGCCTCGCTGCTGCGGTTTCTCCCCTTCAGGCGGATCAGCGAGGCGGAGTTCCGGGACAAGGCCTTTCTGCTCTCCCAGAGGCTGGAACCGCGGGGGATCAATCTCCACCAGAGCCTCGAATGCCCACAGACCGCCCTGCTGACGGACGACCGTTTCCGCAAGTACCGGGACTTCCTCTCCATTGCCCTGGAAACGGGAGTGCTGCGCCGGGAGGGGGGCCTGCTCGTCAAGGACCCGACGAAGTTCTCCTCGCCCCTGGATTTCAACCGGGCCCGGCTCGACGACCCCATCGGCGTGGTGGCGAACGAGGTCATCCCGCTCACGGGTCTGCTGAACCAGGTGCGGCTGATCGCCTGGCTGCCGGGCCGGCTGGTGCGGTATCTGAACGCACGTCATCTGCTGCGCCAGGCAGAGGCCGAGTTCGAAGCCGACTACCGGACCTTTTTCCGCTCCGGGGAATCCAAACAGCGGGAGGTGGGGCGGCCGATCCTCATCAGGGGCACGTCCCGTGCCCTGGGGGTCGTACTGGTGCACGGCTTCCTGGCGGCCCCCCGCGAGATGCGGGAGCTGGCCGATTACCTGGGACGGCTGGGGGTCTGGGTGTATGTGGTCCGCCTGAAGGGGCACGGCACGTCGCCGGACGACCTGGCCCACCGCAGCGCAGAGGAGTGGCGGGAATCGGTGGATGCGGGCTATGCCGCCCTGAGCCACATCTGCGACCGGATCGTGGTCGGCGGCTTCTCCTTCGGCGGCGGGTTGGCGCTCGAGTGCGCCGCCCGGCTGGAGGAGGTGGCCGGGGTCTTCGCGGTCTGCCCTCCCATGCGGCTGCAAGACCTGTCGTCGCGGTTTGCCCCTACGGTCGCGGCCTGGAACCGGATCATGGACTTCATGCATCTCCATGCGGGCAAGCGGGAGTTCGTGCAGATCACGCCCGAACATCCGGAGATCAACTACTCGCGGATACCGGTCGCCGGATTGGCGGAGCTGGAGCGTTTCATGAAGGAGCTCGAACCCCGCCTGGCCGCACTCAGGGTGCCCGCGCTGATTGTCCAATCCCAGGGCGACCCGGTCGTTGATCCGGAGGGTACCCAAGAACTCTTCGAACAGATCGGTTCGGAAGAAAAGCGATACCGGCTGTTCGACTTCGAGCGCCACGGGATCCTTTTGGGGAGCGGCGCGGAGCAGGTGCATGGGGCCATCGGGGAATTCGTCCGGCAGATACGGCGCGTGCCCTGAACACGGTTGCTATTTTTTATGGTGTTCAAAACGGGTTTTTGGTATACATACACCTTCCGGCCGGACGGTTACCCATCGGGAATCGATCAGCAGGCGGCCGGCAGCGCCACCTCGATACATACCGCTTGGATTCGGCAGCGAACCGGGACGGAAGGGGAGACCCCATACAGGGATGCGGCTCTGCATCGTACCTGTCCGTCCACGCGCCCTCCGGCGCGTTTTTTGTTTTTGGCTTTCCAGAGGGTTTAACCCCCTCCCCTTCAAGGGGAGAGTTGGGGTGGGGATGGGGTAACAACAACCCTGATCCAATTCTCCCCATCCCCTCCTGTCCTCCCCCTTGAAGGGGGAGGGACCCAGTCGAAGAATGCTGCTTTTTATCAGGAGATTTGCATGCGCAAGAAGATCACCATACCCGAGATCATCCAGATGAAACAGGACGGCCGCCCCATCACGGTGCTGACCGCCTATGACTTCCCCTTTGCCCGCCTGATTGACCAGGGGGGGGTGGATATGATCCTGGTGGGGGATTCGGCCGGTGTCGTGGTGG
>DATBXI010000028.1:0-2075 GCA_036514355.1 Desulfuromonadaceae bacterium | reverse complement strand
TCTGCCGGCATAGCCGCTCCCCCCGGAGACCAGTATGGGGATGTGGAGCCGACGATGGATGCGCACCGCCGTCACCAGCCTGGCCAGCATGTCCTCCCCCGGCGTACCGCTGCCGGTCAGGTCCGGAACCCCCTCGTGGATGCCGCCGCCCAGCAGGATAATCACATCACCCTGGACAGGTGATGGTATTGTCAGACCGGCTTCAAGCCTCCCCAGCAACGCCCCAGAAAGGGGACCTGCCGAGACCGCCCAGAGCAGCAGCGCCATGACGATGTTGAACCCGGCACATCGCCGCAGCTTGCGGCGCCACAACCAGATAGCGCACAGCAACAGGATAATGATCAGGGAACCGGGCGGAAGGAGAAAAGGGGTAATCATTTTTTTTATGATGAACATGCGCTCCTCGCACCGCCACCCGTTGACTGTCTTACTACCATGCCATGATATTTTTGTCAGTGTCGCATTTTATTACATCATGAAAATTTCACAACAAACAACCAGTTAGCCATTCCAGGCTTGTGTATCTTGTAAAGTTTTTTTGCAGTGACAAAGGAATATTTGCCACGGCACTCCATAACCTAACGATATTGCACATCGCTCATTCACCGTTACCGGTTGGCATGTTTGCTGCTATCCAGCAACGTAGCGACCGGCTCCGCCCCATACATCTACGGATGATCATATAACAGGAGGTGTCGTAATGGAAGCAGTCATCGAGAAGGCGTTACGCGAGTTGATCATCAGCGAAAAGAACAACTTCGACTTCTATTGCCGGGCGGCCGAGATGGTCAAGGATGAGAGGACCAGGCGGGTGTTCGAACACCTTGCCTGCGGAGAGCTCGGATACATGCACGTTTTTTCCACTATCTATCTGGGCTGTGAACACTGCACGGACATCAAGAAACTGACAAAACTCCCACCAGACCGCACGTATCCTCCCTATTGCGCCCTTATGGATACGAGTTCCACCAACAGTTGTTGCGAGCAGCGTGCCCTTGAGATTTCATTACGCGAGATCCTGGCGTGCATGAGGCGTTATACCACCCTTGCTGCTGATCTCAGCAATCCCCGCTTACACGCCCTGTTTGAACGGGCTCTCCGCAAAGCATATGCGTACTACGGGGTCATTCACAAGGAATACCTGCGCGTTGTCGAGACACTCGGCCAGCCCCGGAAGCAGAGCTGCGCGTGTCATTGATTCTGCCAAACCGATGCTCCAACTGCGGCACCGGGTACTCCTGACCGTCAATTCCCGGCTGTTGCGCCGGCGGGATCAGCGCACTGCCAGCGAATACCGGACGTTGGTTTTTGCAATGTTATATACGCCAAAGTCACAGCTATAGACGGTCCAGGCCTGGGTGGTATCGGTAACGCTGGTAGTTGACGTCCAGTAGTAATCCGAGACCCTGAAATTGTTGAAAATCACGGGATTGATAACCGTAATGCCGTCAGGACCCGGTATGCCGTTGAAATAATTCGCCTGCGGGAACGTGGGCGCACGGTCGGACAGACTCAGCATTTCGCTCCGATTGGGCATTCTCCACTGACCTGCGGTCGATCCGTCCGTCAAGCCGCATTGACCGTTGGCCAGACTATTGATGGTTACGAGGGCACTGGACCACGATTGGTTGATGCAATCAGCCTTCTTCAACCAGATTAAACCGGTGACCGTGTCGGCCAAGGTCCCATCCCCCTTGTCGATGAAGCGCGGCGAGGTCAAGGGTGCGCCGATCTGCAGACTCGCATCGTCCCCGATGCCAAACGATAGTCCGGAACCGCCCCCCTGCCCCGAAAACACCCCTGTCGCCAGAAGCTGAATGAGCCCCGCCCCGCCGGACCTGACTGCCCATAACGAATTGGCGGACGTTGCCTTGGTATTGCTGTAGCTGCCATCGCCGGCATCGGCACCATTTATCCATCGTCCGTCGGTAAAACGGATCGCCATGGCGTTGCCAGGTCCTGCCGTATAGGTCGTTGACGACCAGTAGGCATTGGTCAATGCAATATTCGTGAAAGGAGCACCCGGGGAAACCGCCGGACTAGTCTGCGATACATCAACCAGGCTTTCCAGCTCG
>DATBXI010000027.1:0-4577 GCA_036514355.1 Desulfuromonadaceae bacterium | reverse complement strand
TGACCCTGTTCATCACCATCCCCGCCATGGCCGGTCTCCTGGTCTGCTCCACACCTATCTTCAGCCTGCTGTTCATGGGTGGGGCGTTTGACTACGCCAAGGCGGTCAATTCCGCCCAGGCGCTGGTGTATTATTCGCTGGGCCTCTCCTTCGTGGCCTTGACGCGGGTCCTGGCGCCGGCCTTTTACGCCCTCGGAGACACCAGGACCCCGGTCGTGGCGGCCTTCATCACCTTCCTGCTCAATCTCGGCTTCAGTCTGGCCCTGATGGGGCCGCTCAAACATGGTGGCCTGGCGCTGGCCACGACGCTCTCCGCCTGCGCCAACATGGCCATGCTGCTCTGGTTCCTGCGGCGCAAGATCGGGCGATTCGGTGGCCGCACGGTCGTGGGCTCCGGTCTGAAGGCCCTGGTGGCCGCCCTGCCCATGACACTGTTGGTCTATTATGCCTGTCGGCTGTGCGACTGGTCCCAGGCCGGGCACAAGGCACTCAAGGCCCTGACGCTCGGCGGGGCGATAGGTGCGGGCGTGATGGTCTATGCCGTCTCTGCCCGCCTGGTGCGTTCTGAGGAGGCGTTGGAGGTGCTGTCGATGATCAAAAGGCGGCTGGGGCGTTAATGTCAGCGCCGTGTATCAATTGTGAGGCGGTACGGACGGAAAATTGACCGGATTGCCGGGCCAGGACACCTGACTGT
Source organism: Desulfuromonadaceae bacterium (assembly GCA_036514355.1). Classification (GTDB taxonomy): domain Bacteria; phylum Desulfobacterota; class Desulfuromonadia; order Geobacterales; family Pseudopelobacteraceae; genus JACPFJ01. Next base: position 3,883 of record DATBXI010000027.1, on the reverse strand, counting down.
AAAAAAAATATGTTACGGATGGAACACATTGAATTTACAGGGGAGGCGGCCAGACGGAAAATTGACAATTATAAACAGGGAAAACTTGGCATGAATTTAATTTAACAAAAACGCCAAGGAACAGCCGGGCTAACTCCCTCAAAAAACAGAAGTAGTTATAACATGTTGAAATATATAATAAAAATTGATGTATAAAAAAACGGCAAACCGAAAAAAAATCAAGTAAAAATATCACTTTTGTTGTTTATGAACACTGTTGCCAACAGGTTTTCCACAGTTTTTGTGGATAAGGTATACAAGACTGTAAAACTCGTAACATTCCTGTCAGTTATCGTGACAATGCTGCTTTTTCCCGTAATTTGGCCTCTTCCCACAGGGCATCCATTTCCGCGAGCGTTGCCTCTTTCATCTGGCGTCCCTGACCATGGAGCGTCTCCTCCACGTACCCGAAGCGCTGCTGAAAACGGCTGATGGTCTTGCGCAACGCCTCTTCCGGGTTGATGGAGAGGAACCTGCCCAGATTGACGATGGCGAACAACAGGTCTCCCAGTTCGGCCTCCATGCGCTCGTTATTCCCCTCGGTCATGGCCTCCTCGAACTCGTGCAACTCTTCCATCACCTTGGCCACCACCTGATCCACATGCTCCCAGTCAAAGCCGACCCGCGATGCCTTCTCGGTGACCTTCTGGGCCTTGAGCAGGGCCGGCAGGTGGGGCGGCACCCCGGAAAGGGCGGATCGGCGTTCCTCCCCCTTCTCGGCCCGCTTGATCTGCTCCCAGTTTTCGATCTGGGCACTGCTGTCGCGGATCTCCATGTCGCCGAAGACGTGGGGGTGCCGACGAATGAGCTTGTCGCACAGGGTGCGGATCACGTCGGCCATGGTGAAGGTGCCCTGCTCTTCGGCAATGGCGGCGTGAAACACCGGCTGGAGCAGGAGGTCGCCCAGTTCCTCTCTGAGCATATCCGGTGATTTCATATCAATGGCCTCGATGACCTCGTAGGTCTCCTCCAGCAGGTAGCGGGTCAGGCTCTCGTGGGTCTGCTCGGCGTCCCACGGGCAGCCGCCCGGGCCGCGCAGGCGCCGCATGATGGTCAGCAGATCGTCGAATCCGGTCTGGTCGGGCTTCATGTTCATATCCTCTCTTCTTGCCTTCGGCATGGGCAGGGCTGATCCGGCTGAAATGGAAACCGGCACAGGGCTTGGAACCCTGCGCCGGTCTTTTTGTTGTAACTTCTATTCATCCTTTGCTGCGCGGGCTATGGCCTCGAGGAGCTTCCGGTAGAGCTCGTCACCGTCCCGCGCCGTGACCCGCCGCTTGTCAACCGTGGCCATGGGGGTTTCGCGGCAGGCGCTGCACTGCTTGACGCACCCCTTGATCTTGATGTTCAGGTCGGGGAATTCCTCCCTGAGACGGCGAAAGACCTTACCCTTGCCCTTGTTATGCTCGCAGAAGCGGATCTTCACACTGCCAGCGGCGCGCCGGGGGGTGGGGTAAACACCCGCTGCCCCATCTCGGCGTCTATCATGAGGATGCCCTGGCCGTTGTCACCCACCAGCTTGAGCTTGGCGATCAGGTCGCGGTCGTTGTTCTCCTCCTCGATCTGCTCGGTCACGAACCATTGCAGGAAGATCCGGGTGGCGTGGTCTTTCTCGTTGACGGCCTGCTCCGACAGCTCGTTCATGCAGCCGGTGATCATCTGCTCGTGGGTCAGGGTCTTCCGCATCATGTCCAGGAGCGACGTGTAGCTGTTGGGCACGGCCTTGGCGGCCAGGATGGAGACGTTGACCCCCTGGTCCACCAGGTAGGTGTAGAACATCATGAAATGGATCATCTCCTCGCGATACTGCACCATGAACCAGTTCGCGGCCCCCTTGAGTCCCAGCTCGCTGGCGCAGGAGGACATGCTGAGGTAGAGGTTCGCGGAGGAGAGCTCCACGTTCATATGTCTGTTGAGTGCATCCGCCATCTTTTTGCTGATCATGGATTCTGGCCTCCTGTGGGGGAATATGGGATATCAGTCACGAGTGGGAACTGCGGGTGAGCCGGAACACCATGAAGCTGCCCACCAGGAACATGGGGAGGCTGAGAAACTGCCCCATGGAGAACAACTGGCCGAGGAAAAGCCCCAACTGGGCGTCTGGCTGGCGGAAAAATTCGATGATGAAGCGGAACAGGCCGTAGCCGGCCACAAAGGTCCAGGCTGCCACGCCGGTGTGGGCCGACCGTCTCGCGGCGAAGCGGACGATCAGGAAGAGCACCAGCCCCTCCAGGAACGCCTCGTAGAGCTGGGAGGGGTGCCGGGGGAGTTCGCCGCCACCGGGAAAGACCACGCCCCAGGGGACATCGGTCGGCCTGCCGTACAGCTCGCCGTTAATGAAGTTGCCGAGCCTGCCCAGCCCCAGACCCACCGGTGCGCACTGGGCCGCCATGTCGATCAGGGCCCAGAAGGGGACCTTCTTGCGGCGGCTGTACAGGACAAAGGCCAGGATGACCCCCAGGAAGCCGCCGTGGAAGGACATGCCCCCCTCCCAGACCGCAAAGACCCGGAGGGGATTGGCCAGGTAGAATGCCAGGTTGTAGAACAGGATGTAGCCGAGTCTCCCCCCCAGCACCACCCCCATGGCCCCGTAAAACACCAAGTCTGCCACGTCGTCCTTGGTCAGGGGAAGCCGCTTCCGGGCGCTTTCCGCCCGCAGGATGAAATAGGTGGCGATAAAGCCCAGAATATACATCAGCCCGTACCAGCGGAACTGGAGCGGGCCGATGCGCAGAAAGACCGGGTCGATGTGGGGAAACTGCATGGCAGGGCTGTCCTTTTAGAGACCGCAGCCGCAGTTGCGGGTGCAGCCGCCGACCCGCATGTGGATCGCCTTGATGAAGGTGGCCTCGGTGGCGGTTTTAATTTCCTCCACCACATGGGCGGGCACGGCCGAGTCCACGGAGAGGATCACCATGGCCTCCCCCTTCTTCTCGCGGCGTCCCAGGTTCATGGCGCCGATGTTGATGTCGTGCTGCCCCATGATGGTGCCGATCCGACCGATCATGCCGGGGCGGTCGTTGTAATTCAGGAGCAGCATGTGCTCCTCGGGGGCGAAGTCCATGGAATAGTCCCGGAGCCGGACGATGCGGGGGGCGCCTTCGAAGAGGGTGCCCGAGACCAGGCGGCGCTTGCCGCCCCCTTCGATGACCAGGGTGATCACGTTGGAGAAGGCATCGGACTGGGTGGACTTGGTCTCCTCCACCACGATCCCCATCTGCTCGGCGATGAGCGAGGCGTTGACCATGTTCACGTCCTGGTCCACCATGCGGTTCAGGAAGGCCGACAGACCGCACACGGTCAGGGGCGAGCAGTCGTAGTGGGCGATGCTGCCGCCGTAGCCGAAGGCGACCTTCTCGATGTTGTTGTCCACCAGTTGGACGCCGAAGTCGCACATGACGCTCATCAGGTTGAGGAACGGCCGCATCTGGTCCATCAGGGCCAGGTCGAAGCGCGGGATGTTGACCGCGTTCTCCAGCGGCTTGTCGTCCAGGTAGTTGATGATCTCCTTCGACACGTCAATGGCCACGTTGACCTGGGCCTCGAAGGTGTTTGCCCCCAGGTGCGGGGTCACCACCAGCCGCTCGTCGGCGATCAGCTGCTTGACGCAGTCCGAGTTGGGCGGTTCCTCGCTCCAGACATCCACCGCGCCGCCGACCACCTTGCCGGAGACCAGGTTGTCCAGGAGGGCCTGCTCGTTGATGATGCCGCCCCGGGCCACGTTGAGGACGATCACTCCACTCTTCATGAGGCCGAACTCGCGGGGACCGATCATGTCGCGGGTCTCGTCGTTGAGGGGGGTGTGGACGGTGATGATATCGCAGTTCTTGTAGATCTCATCGTG
>DATBXI010000026.1:0-3054 GCA_036514355.1 Desulfuromonadaceae bacterium | reverse complement strand
TCGGCCTGATTGCCACCATCATGTGCGCCTTCTTCATTTTCGACCCCGACTACCTGCGCCGCATGGGGCGGGCCAGCAGGATCGACTACTGGGGGCTGTTCCTCCTTACCGTCAGCATGGGCGCATTGCAGGTGGTACTGGACAAGGGGCAGCAGGAGGACTGGTTCAGCTCGCGGTTCATCATCACCTTCAGCATCATCACCGTGGTCGCCCTGGTGGCGCTGATCTGGGTCGAACTCACCCATGACCATCCCATCATCAACCTGCGGCTGTTCAAGAACCTCTCCTTCTCGGCCGGCAACCTCATCATGTTCGTGGTCGGCTTCTGCCTGTACAGCTCGATCATGCTGATCCCCCTTTTCCTCCAGACCCTCATGGGGTACTCGGCCACCGACGCCGGCATGGTCATGGCCCCCGGCGGCGTGGCCACCCTGGTCACCATGCCCTTCGTGGGTGCGGCCCTGGCCAAGCGGGACGGCCGCAAGATCGTGTTCCTGGGGCTGCTGATCGGCGCCGCCTCCATGTTCATCATGCAGGGGCTCAACCTGGAAGGCGCCTTCTGGAACTACACTTGGCCCCGCATCGTGCTGGGCTTCGGCCTGGCCATGATCTTCGTGCCCCTGACCACCGTCACCCTGGCAACCATTCCCCGGCCGGAGATGGGCAATGCCACCGGCATGTTCAACCTGCTGCGCAACATCGGCGGCAGCGTGGGCATCGCCATGGCATCCACGCTGCTGGCCCGGCTGGAGCAATTCTACCAGAACACCCTGGCGGCCCACATCACCCCCTACAGCAGCACCTGGCAGATGCGCTTCGCGGAACTCAAACAGGCCCTCATCGCCAAGGGGATCGCCGCCCCCCAGGCCGACCAGACCGCCCTGGGGATGGTGTACGCCATGGTCAGGCGCCAGGCCGGAAGCCTGGCCTTCAACCGGATATTCTTCATCATCGGCCTGGCCTTCATCGCCATCCTGCCGCTCCTGCTGCTGCTCAAGCGCACCACGCACCAGGAGGAGGGGGGCATGGGGCACTGAGCGCCCTGCGCGAAACACACCCGAACTAAAAAAGGCCGCCCGGAAACGGACGGCCTTTTTCATTGGCATGATGCTCCCCTCTGCCGGTCAGAGGTACTCCTCGAAATAGTCCAGGTCCTTGTGAAAAGTCTCCTGCAGGCGCCACAGGGAAAAGAGCGCCACCGCCATGCAGATGGCACCCACGCACAAGGCCCCTTGCTGGATACCGAGGGGCTTGCGCAGCAGCTGGAACAGCAGGGTGATGGGGACCGTCATGCCGCGCACGAAATTGGGCACCGTGGTGGCCACCGTGGCCCGCAGGTTGGTGCCGAACTGTTCGGCGGCAACCGTGACGAAGATGGCCCAGTAGCCGATGCCGAAACCGAGCAGGCAGCAGATGCCGTAAAAGGCGGCCACGCTGATCCCCGTACCCAGAAAATAGATCGCCACGCCGGCAACAGTGATAATCAGAAAGATCAGCACCACTTTGCGCCTGCTCTGCAACAGCTGGCTCATCACACCGCTGGCAAAGTCGCCGAACACCAGCCCCAGGTAGCAGAACATGACGCTATTCCCGGCGCTGACCGTTCCCTGAACGTTCAGCACCCTGGCGAACTCGGGGGAAAAGGTGATCAGGACCCCCACCACGAACCAGGACGGGAGGCCGATCATGATGGAGTGCAGGAAACGCCCGAAACGGTCGGTGCTGGTGAACAGGGACAGGAAATTGCCTCGCCGCACCTGGCGCGTCTCCATCCCCCGGAACATGCCCGATTCCGCGACCCCCAGCCTGAGCAACAGGAGCAGCAGCCCCAGGACGCCGCCGATCACGAAGGCGCTGCGCCAGTCAAAGGCCTTGGCGACGAAATTGGCCAGGATTGCGCCGGAGACGCCCACCGAGGCCACGATCATGGTCCCGTAGCCGCGCAGGCTCTTGTGCAGCACCTCGCTGACCAGGGTGATCCCGGCGCCCAGCTCGCCCGCCAGACCCACACCGGCGATGAACCGGAGCGCGGCGTAGGCCTCGATGGAGGTCACCATGGCGTTGGCCAGGTTGGCGGCGGAATAGAGGAAGATCGAGCCGAACATGATCTTCAGCCTCCCCTTGCGGTCCCCCAGGATGCCCCACAGAATGCCCCCCAGCAGCATGCCGATCATCTGCATGTTGAGCAGCATGACCCCCTTGTCGATCAGTTCCTGACCCGCAATGCCGATCCCCTTAAGGCTCGGGACGCGCACGATGCTGAACAGCACCAGGTCGTAGATATCGACAAAATATCCCAGGGCCGCCACGATGACCGGCAGGCTGAAAACCGCTGTCGCCATTTCCCGCCTTGTGGCACCCCCCTCGGCATCATTCGACATGCGTACTTCCTCCCTGCGCCGCACCATACTTATTTGGCATCCATGAATTTCAGCAATTGCCGCGATACCGCGTCATTCGGCACCGGGCCGGGCGCGGCTTGGGGGTAATAATGTGCCAGTTCCTTCGAATATTCGGAAAAGAAGCGCTTCCTGCTCTCCTTGAGCTTATTCAGCAGCTTTTCCCTGTCCGCCCCAGCCCCATCCCTGCTGGCTGCGGCCACATACTCCTCACTCGCCTGGACGATCCCCAGGGCATTGTTCGCAAAGGGGGAGCCGGCCTGGAAATAGAGTTCGTTGCCCTTGTCCCTGATCCTCTCGGTTATCCTGGCAAGCTGGTAGCCACTGTACCTGCCCTCGATGGAGGCGATCAACTGCTCCGCCAGACCGTTCAGTTCATAGGACAGTTGCCTGATCTTTTGCAGACCCTTGTGCGCCGCGTCGCCGGCCATCACTTCACGGGTTTCCCGCAGAACCACTGCCTGCTGCATCAGCATGACCCGAGCGGTAACGTACGCCGACAGCAAGGACGCGACTATGACCAACACCGCCGGCAGCACGGATATCCTCGATTCTTTCTGCATGGCCCTATTCCTCCACCCTGACTGAGTGTAATGCTCTTCGGCTCCACCACATATCACAATCTGCTGTTAATTAAAAACAATTTTCACGGACT